>JAIXSF010000262.1 GCA_027484835.1 Rhizobiaceae bacterium
CTGCAACAACTGGGGCATACACACCACCCCCTGGCAAAACAGGCCAAAAACCCCGATTAGGACCGGCTAAGCCGGTTCCTGCGGGCGGCGAGCGCCAGGAACGAACGATCGGAACGGAGTTCATGCACAACTATCTCGACTTCGAAAAGCCCATCTCCGACCTCGAGGCCAAGATCCGCGAACTGAAGAAGATCGCGGAAGAGGACGAGAGCATCGACACGTCTGAAGAAATCAGCCGGCTGGAAAGCCGCGTTGACGAGGCGATGGTGGAGATCTATTCGAAGCTCAACGCCTGGCAGAAGACGCAGGTCGCGCGCCATCCGCAGCGTCCGCATTTCGTCGACTACGCCGAAGCCCTGTTCACCGAATTCACCCCGCTCGCGGGCGATCGCAAGTTTGCCGAAGACGCCGCCATCCAGGCCGGTCTCGCCCGTTTCCGTGGCCAGCCGGTCGCCGTCATCGGCCAGGAAAAGGGCAACGACACCAAGTCGCGCATCAAGCACAATTTCGGTAGCCCGCGTCCGGAAGGCTACCGGAAGGCGATCCGCGTCATGGAAATGGCCGACCGTTTCGGTCTGCCGGTCATCTCGCTGATCGATACGGCCGGCGCCTATCCGGGCGTTGGCGCGGAAGAGCGCGGCCAGGCGGAAGCCATCGCCCGCTCCACCGAGATGTGCCTCTCCCTGAAGGTGCCCATGGTTTCCGTCGTCATCGGCGAAGGCGGCTCGGGTGGTGCGATTGCGATCGCGACAGGCAACCGCGTCTACATGCTGGAGCATGCGATCTATTCGGTCATCTCGCCGGAAGGGGCAGCCTCGATCCTCTGGCGCGACTCGACCCGCGCCAAGGAAGCCGCGACCAACATGAAGATCACGGCAGAAGACTTGAAGGGTCTCGGCATCATCGACGCGATCATTCCCGAGCCCGTCGGCGGCGCCCATCGCGCCCCGGAAAAGGTGATCGGTGCGACCGGCGACGTGATCGCCAATGCGCTTGCCGAACTGACGCCGCTTGCCGGCGACAAGCTGCGCACCGACCGCCGTCAGAAATTTCTCGATATCGGCCGCAATCTCTAGGCTTTCGGGCTTGAACTGCGGCAATTTGCCATCACTCCGCCGCTTTGCATCGATAGCGCGGCAAGACGAATGGCGAAATCGGCCGCCATTGGTTTATAATTTGTGAAGAAAGCAGTTCTAAACTACTCATGATCGGCTCGTCCCGAGCCACAACATGAGTTCCTGGAAAGAGCGTTCGCGCATGCGCTTGACATCGACGGCCCTGGTTCTGTTTTTCGCCGCCGCACTGGCGGGCTGCAACGACACGTTGGAAAGCGCGGCCTATGATACGCCGCGGGTATCCAACAAGGTCGAGCAGCCGCTGCCTGCACGCCTGATTGCCGAAATCCAGAAGAAGGGCATGGATCGCAATTCGCCGATCATGATCCGCATCTTCAAGGAAGAGGGCAAGCTCGAAGTCTGGAAGGCGAAGACCAACAACCGCTTCGACAAGGTGGTGGAATACGACATCTGCGCCTGGTCGGGCCGGCTTGGCCCGAAGGTGAAGGAAGGCGACCGTCAGGCGCCGGAAGGCTTCTATCCGCTGACGCCTTACCACCTGAACCCCAATTCCAAGTATTTCCTCGCCATCAACACCGGTTTCCCGAACCAGTTCGACCGTGCCAACGGCCGCTCCGGCACGCATCTGATGATCCACGGCGCCTGCTCGTCGTCGGGCTGCTACTCGATGACCGATGCCCAGATGCTCGAGATCTATGCCTTCGCCCGTGACGCCTTCAAGGGCGGCCAGCAGGCGGTGCAGCTGCAGGCCTTCCCCTTCCGCATGACGGCCGAAAACATGGCCCGCCATCGCCACAGCCCGCACTACGACTTCTGGAAGATGCTGAAGGTCGGCTACGACCACTTCGAAGTGACCAAGCGTCCGCCGGAAGTGAATGTCTGCGAGAAGAAATACGTCTTCAACCAGTCGGCACCGGCCGGCACGAGCTTCAACCCGCAGGGCGCCTGCCCACCGATCAGCACGCCGCCGGCACTCTCGGTCGCGCTGAACGGCTTCAACGAAGCCTATGACGCAGCCTATGCCAAGGCGCTGAAGAAATACGACGGCAAGATCTGGTACGACCCGACGGAAGCCGAGCGCAAGGCGCTGGTGGCTGACCTGCGCAAGTCGCGGTCGCATGACCTCGCCTTCGCACCGACGGGATCTGCTCTGAAGGCCGGCAAGCTGATGGACATCGACGATGTCGATCCCGCCAAGCTTGCCGCCGCCAATGGCACGGCTGCCGTCAACCAGATGGCGACCAACCCGAACGGCGACCCGCAGGCGCAGGCCCAGACCGCGCCGGCAACCGCTGCCACCACCGGCGCTGCGCCGGCCACGACCCCGATCCCCGTGCCCCAGCCGAACCCGCTGGCACCCCAGACGGCGCAGGTGGCAACGGAAGCTGCCCCGAAGAAGCCATTCTGGAAGCTCTGGTAAGGCATGGCCGACGCGCCGATTTATGATCTGAGGGGGCTGAAATGCCCCCTTCCCGTTTTGAAGACCCGACGGCGAATGGCCGATCTTCGGCCTGGCGACGAACTGATCGTCGAGACCAGCGATCCGCTGGCCGGCATCGATATCCCGCATTTCTGCAACGAAGACGGCCACGAACTCCTGGCCCAGGAGCGGCTCGACGCCGGTCACCGCTTCCACATCCGCAAGGGCGGACGGGGCGGTTGATCAGAACTTGAAGCCGGGGATGGAAAGCGGATTGTCCATCATCGCGGCGCGATCCGGACGGTCGATCGAGACCTTGCCGGTAAAGGCGCCGAAAAGATCCCGGACATAGCTTTCCGACAGATCCTTGGTGATCAGAACCAGCCGCGTCTTGCGGTCTGAGCCTTCCGGCCAGGCCGGCAGGCGCACCGGCGGATGGAAGATCGATTGCACGCCATGCAGGACGAGCGGCCTGTCAGGCCGGTCGGTGAGTGCAACGATCGCCTTCATCCTGAGCAGCTTTTCGCCATGGGTGGAGCGTAGGAGATCGATGAACATGTTGATCGCCATCGGATCGATCGGTACATCATGCACGATCGAATAGGAGCGGATCGAGGTGCCGTGACGGTTCACATCGTGCGGGTGAGCGTGTCCATGATGGTGATGGCCGTGCCCATGATCATGATGATGATGCCCGTGGTGATGATGGTGATCATCGGCAGCCGCCATTTCGTCCTTCAGCCAGCGGTCGACATCAGCAATCTTGCTTGAAGGGTCGTAAAGGCCGTTCACCAGCATCGCGGCAGAGCCCGCATCCGATGCATCGCCATCGGTGATCGGCGCACGAGGGTTGAGCGCCCTCAGGCGTTCCACAAGCGCCGAGATCGCCGACGCGTCGGCCAGCGTCTTCTTGGTGAGGATCAGCCGGTCGGCCACAGCCACCTGTTTGTAGGCTTCCGGATAGCTGTCGATGGTCGACAGGCCGTTTACCGCATCAACCACCGTCACGACCGAATCCAGATCGAAATGCTGCGCAATCGCGGGGTGCCCCATCACCGACTGCATGACGGGTGCGGGATCCGCAAGGCCGGTGGTTTCGATGACGATGCGGGACAGCGGCTTGATCCTGCCCGTCTGCATCCCATCGATCAGTTCAGCCAGCGTATCGACGAGTTCGCCGCGCACGGTGCAGCAGAGGCAACCGTCCGACAGCTCGACGACGGCATCATTGGATGTTTCGACGAGAAGATGGTCGATGCCCACTTCGCCGAACTCGTTGATGATGACCGCGGCATCCTTCATCGCCGGGTCCTTGAGGAGCCGGTTGAGCAGCGTCGATTTCCCCGCACCGAGAAAGCCGGTGAGGATGGATACGGGAATACGAGGTTCTGTCATCAATCTGCTCAGAAGGTGGGACGCGGCTTCGGGATCGGCACATTGGCGATTTCGCCCGCGCCATTGCCCTTGGCCGTCTGGACCGGTTCACTGCCCGGGATCAGTCCGGCAAAGCTCATCGTCGGCGCGCGACCCATTTCGCGGATATAGGGCGAGGTGAGCTTCATGCGACCCGCATCGTCGCGGCCTTCGCTGCGCACCTTGCGCGCCTGCGGATTGCAGATCTCGGCACTGATATCGGTCACCTGATCCTGCCCCTCACCGTAAGGCGCGAGCTGCTCCAGCCGGTTGCCCGCCACAGAGGTCGTGAGCCCCTTCTGCAGGAGGTCGGCGGACAGATCCGCGCGCGCACCGAGGCTGTCGGCGCCGAGCACGACGGAGATGACGGTACGGCCGTTGCGGGTGGCCGAGGACACCTGGTTGAAGCCGGAAGCGCAGACATAGCCCGTCTTCATGCCATCGGCACCCGGAAAACGACCGACGAGCAGATTGAAATTCGGATAGTCCTTCTTGCCGGTCGTCACCCCTTCCAGGGAAAAGTAGCCGGCATATTCGGGAAACTCGCGGCGGATCGCGGTGGCCAACAGCGCCATGTCACGCGCCGTCGTGTATTGGCCTTTGCCCGGCAGACCGTTCGGATTGACGAAACGCGTCGAGGTCATGCCGAGACGGGCCGTCTCCTGGTTCATGCGCTGCACGAAGGCGCCTTCGCTGCCGCTCACCGTTTCGGCGATCGCCACGGCCACGTCGTTGGCCGACTTGATGATCAGAAGCTTCAGCGCACTGTCGAGCGTCAGCTTCGAGCCCGGCTTGAAATACATCTTGCTGGCCGGCTGGTCGGCGGCGTGTTTGCTCATGACGACGATGGTTTCCGGCGAAAGCTCGCCGGACCGCATCGAGCGGAAGGTCGTGTAGGCCGTCATCAGCTTGGTGAGCGAGGCCGGATACCATTTGCGGAAAGCCTCCTGATGCTCGATCACGCGGCCACTGCCGACATCCACCAGCATGACCGGATTGGCAGCCGCCATACCGGGCAGGACGACAGCCAGCACCGAGGCGGCAAGGCCCAAACGGCGCAAGGTTTCGGTTGCGGACAGGATGCTTCGACGTTTCGTCTGCACGATTTCGAACCTCTCGGGCTGCTGGTCTCTCGCCATCGGCACGGCAAAATCTTATGTAGGGAAGCAATGGCAAAGCCCATTGAATACGTCAATTGAAAGGCGCACATTCGGACCCGACAATCCCGTGATCCGGGAAGGCGCGATGAAGACTGAAACCAGGACAAGAGAATGCCGATTCTGAACAGAGCCTCCGAACTCCAGTCGGAGGCCACCGAATGGCGCCATCATCTGCATGCCAATCCGGAAATCCTGTACGACGTGGAAAACACCGCAGCCTTTGTCGAGGCGCGGCTTCGTGACTTCGGTGTCGACGAGATCGTGACCGGCCTCGGCCGCACCGGCGTGGTCGGCATTATCAAGGGTGCAGGTGGCGAGGGTCGCACCATCGGTCTTCGCGCCGACATGGATGCTCTGCCGCTCGACGAGATTTCAGGCAAGCCCTGGGCTTCCACGATTGCCGGTCGCATGCATGCCTGCGGCCATGACGGCCACACCGCCATGCTGCTGGGTGCCGCCAAATACCTGGCCGAGACCCGTAATTTCTCCGGACGCGTGGCCGTGGTCTTCCAGCCTGCCGAAGAAGGCGGTCGCGGAGCGCTGGCCATGGTCGAGGACGGGATGATGGATCGCTTCGGGATCGAAGAGATCTACGGCATGCACAACATGCCGGGCATGCCGGTCGGCACCTTTGCCATCCGCAAGGGCGGCATCATGGCAGCCCCCGACAAATTTTCCTTCAAGATCACCGGCCGGGGCGGCCACGCCGCAGAGCCACATCACGCGATCGACACGATCGTCATTGGATCGCAGATCGTCGGCGCCCTGCAGACGATCGCCTCCCGCAACGCCAATCCGCTGCGCTCCGTGGTCGTCTCCGTCACCCAGTTCCACGCCGGAACGACCCACAACATCATCCCCGAAGAAGCCTTTATTTCCGGTACCGTGCGGTCTCTGGACGAACAGGTGCGGGATCTGGCCGAGCGCCGCATCGGCGAACTGGCAGCAGGCATTGCCGCAGCCCATGGGGCCGTGGTGGAATTCGACTACGAGCGCGCCTGCCCCGTGACGGTCAACCATCCGGCCGAAACGGACTACGCCGCGAAAGCCGCCATCGACATCGTCGGGGCCGACAATGTCGATACTGAGGTCGATCCCACCATGGCGGGCGAGGATTTCGCCTTCATGCTGCAGGCCCGGCCCGGCGCCTATATCCTGATCGGCAACGGCCAGACCCCTGGGCTCCATAACCCGGCTTACGACTTCAATGATGAAGCGCTGGCGGCCGGCATCTCCTATTGGGTCCGCCTTGCAGAGCAACGCCTGCAGCGCTGACGCCTCTACCTGACATGCAAAACCGCTTGGCTTGGCGGCCGGGCTTTTGTATGGAGACATGAGTGGTCCCGTAGCTCAGCAGGATAGAGCATCAGATTCCTAATCTGAGGGTCACGCGTTCGAATCGCGTCGGGATCACCATCCGCCTCCTGCCTATATCTCACCATTGCGAATCTAGGGTTGCATCACGATGGTTATGCTGCATGATCGTTCCATGCCACGCTGACGGGTGTATACTCTTTGATCGTCGGCCTCGAACGGAGGGAATGCCATGGCATACAGGTCCCCCGGTAAGCATCAGGAAGAATGCGCCATCGTCGAACGTGCCCTGCGGCGCCTCTACGGTCGCAAGCAAACGGACAAGCGGATCGAGGCCAATGCGGCCGAACTGGTGTCCTATCTCTTGAAGAACGGCGTGCGCGACGAGGACGAGCTCGTCGAGCTGGCGCGCATTGCCCATGGCAAACGCTACGATCCCAGCAACGGTTGCTTCCTCTAGGCAGCAAAGTCGGGATGAGGTTCGGCGTCACGAATGGCGGGCGAATTTTGCCATCTGCCGGTCCGGTCAGCCACCTCGGTCTGACCGACCGAGACGCCGATGGTCAGCGATCGGCGTCGCCATTCCCACTCTTCTCGTTGAGCGCAGCCTGCAGTTCCTCGGCAAGGGTGATCAGATGCGGGGGCACAGACTGACGCCGCATCTCGTCCATCAACAGGTCCAGCTTGTCCCGGACGATCCCGCCCGTACGATCTCGACGAGTCTCCATGGATCTGATGTGCGGTACTTCCATTAGGGCCTCCGACTTCATTCCTTGCGCGCAAAGCGCCACTGGCTTGGCTCGTACCCTTGGGTACGTCGATGTCACGGGATTAGATCACCCGACGGCAGGATACCGTCGGCGACACGGTTCAATTCAATCCGCTTTCGGTTTCCGGAAATGCCACCAGCAGCGCGCCTCGATCAGCATACTCGAGCGGCTTTGCCTGTAAAACGACGCTCACATTATCCGACAGGTCGACCGGACCGTCGTGTTCGACTTCGACCCTCTCCCCCGATGCAAGCACAAGCGTGGCGCGCGAGCGGAAGCCCTGGCGGATAAGCCAGTCGCGAGGCGCCTGCATCTCGACCGTGACGGCATAGCCGTTACCGCGGCTTGTGACAGCCAGATGGTAGGAAGCGGGCGCGAGGCGCTCGCCGATCAGCAACTGGCCCTGGCCGTCGACATTCTGCACAACCGTCATGATCTTCTATCTCTCGCATGAGGAATCATGGGGATGAGAACCTTTGGAGACCCTCTGTGTTCCATGGGAAAAAGCGATGAGGCCGCTGGAACCACTGGTTGACCGATGCGTTTCCAAAATGGGTCCTGGGGAGGATGAGAACGAGCAAGCGACCATGACCAGTGCGCGCCAGACGACGGACCAAGACGAGATACGCCGCTGGGTCGAGGAGCGACAAGGCACGCCCTCCCGCGTTCAAGACAGCGGCGAAGGCGGAATTCTGCGGATCGACTTCGGCGACCGTGACGAAGCCCTGGAGCCGATCGAATGGGAAGAATTCTTTCAAATATTTGAGAAAAACGATCTTTCCTTCCTTCATCAGGACAAGACCGAGGACGGCAAACTTAGCCGCTTCAACAAGTTCGTAAGCCGCAGCTGACATCGCTGCCGGCTCCGCCAACGTTCACGTTTTGGGGAACCAAGGCATCTGACACGCGTTCTCAGGCCATCGTGCCTGTCACCACAGACATCGGAGGATGGCGACCTTGACGACCCGTAAAGCCGAGCTTGCCGCACAATCTGAAGTAGTCGAGTTGATCCCGGCATTGCGTGCCTTTGCGCGGACCTTCTGCCAGAGACCGGAGGAAGCCGACGACCTCGTCCAGGAAACGCTGACGAAGGCCTTAGCGAACCTGGACAAGTACGAACCCGGGACGAGACTGAAGTCCTGGCTCTTCACGATCATGCGCAACACCTTTTGCACGCGCTTCAAGAAGAGCAGCCGCGAGACCGTTGGCCTGCCCGAGGCCGTCACGGCCAAGCTGACGACCGAGCCGAGCCAGGAGTGGACGGTGCAGGCGGAAGAGGTGCGCCAAGCACTCAACCGACTGCCTGAGCACCACCGTGAAATGCTGGTTCTGATCGTCATGCTCGGCGAACGCTACGAGGATGCCGCCGAGATCTGCGGCTGCGCCGTCGGAACCGTGAAGAGCCGGCTCAGCCGTGCCCGCCAGCAGTTGCGCCGCGAGCTCGGCGAGACGGGTACGGACAGCCCCGTCGGATGACGATGGACAGGATGGCCGAAGCCCAACCGACCACAGATGTGCCGCCCTCTCGAGACGATGTCGGCGAGCTGACCGAAATCGGCCTGATCTATGGCACGGATGCGGAACCCGGCATTGTCCGACGCCGCCGCGGCAAGGGCTTTTCCTATCACCTTCCGGACGGAACCACGATCGGCGACGCAACAATTCTGGCCCGGATCCGCAAGCTCGCGCTTCCGCCCGCCTATGAGCGGGTATGGATCAGCCTTGAGCCCCGCAGCCATCTGCAGGCAACCGGTTACGATGCCCGCGGTCGCAAGCAGTATCGCTATCACGCGGATTGGGCAGCCTGGCGCAGCGAGCGTAAATTTGACGACCTCATCGGTTTCGGCGAAGCATTGCCCACCATCCGCAGGCGCATCGCACGCGACATCGCAGACCACGCCGATTCCAGCTATTTCCTCCTGTCCGCTTTGATCAGTCTGCTCGACGTCACCTATATGCGCGTCGGCAACCGCGCCTACGCCGAAGAGAACAAGACCTTTGGAGCGACAACCCTGCAGAAGCGACACATTACCTTCGAGCCGGATGGCATCAGGCTCAGTTTTCTCGCCAAAGGCGGAAAACGGGTCCGTCGCAAGCTACGTCACCCGCGTCTGCAGCGGATCTTAGAAGAGATCGCCGATCTTCCTGGCCGGGATCTGTTCTCCTGGCGGGACGACGACGGCGTACTGCACCGGATCGATTCCGGACGCTTGAACGCCTATCTCTCCGACATCAGTCGCATGAGCCTGTCAGCCAAGACCTTCCGCACCTGGGGTGGCAGCGTTGCGGCGTTCGGCGAAGCCTGGCGCCTGATCGAAGCGGGACATCGTCCGACGATCCGGCAGATGTGCCAGGTCGCATCCGACCGGCTGCACAACACGCCAACCATCTGTCGAACCAGCTATGTGCATCCGGCGATCCTGGAACTGGCCGACAAGACGGCCGATCTGGAGGCATTGCCAGACGTCATTGGAGCCGCTCCGACCCGCGCCTTGCTGCGGGCGGATGAGAACAGGCTGATGGCTTTCCTGAGCGCCCACTACGCCCGAAGGACAGGCCAGGCTTAATCTCTCGACCAGGCACGAAAAAGGGCCGGCGAACCGGCCCTTAAGCGGATAACAAGACGTTCAGGCCGCCTTTTTCTGAGCAGCTGCGTTCACTGCCTTTTCGGCAAGCTTGGTGAGTGCCTCGTCCGTCTTCGACTCTTCCGCCAGCGTCTGCTCGAGCAGCGTCACAGCGTCCGTATAGCCGAGCTGCTGGGCCCAGGCGCGCAGCGTGCCGTAGCGGCTGATCTCGTAATGCTCGACCGCCTGAGCAGCCGCCAGCAGACCCGCATCGAGGGCGGGCGAACCCTTGAATTCTTCCATGATCTCCTCCCCTTCCTCGACGATTCCGTCGATGGCAGGACAGGTCTTGGCACGCGGGCGCTTGCCGATGATTTCAAAGACCTGCTGCAGGCGTTCGACCTGGCCTTCGGTCTCGTCCTTGTGCTGCAGGAAGGCAGCCTTGAGCTTTTCGTCATGCGCGCCACGTGCCATTTTCGGCAGCGCCTTCAGGATCTTGCGCTCTGCGTAGTAGATATCCTTCAGGGTCTCGTGAAACAGGTCTTCCAGTGTCTTGGTCGCCATGATGGGTCTCTCCTCGGGTTATAGGGAAGTGCATCTGACTAACCGGCCCCAAACTCCTTTGTTCCTGGCTTTATTCCGCGCGGCGTACGGAACGAACACTGTCCTTCGCAGTTGCCGGCGATCACGCCTGACCTCGCTTGCGCGAACCGTGATCTTCAGCCGCGAAGGGCGCGCAATGCGTTGAGAATGACGGCGACGTCGATCACCTCCTGCAACAGTGCGCCCTGCACCGGCGCGAGATAGCCGAAAGCGGCAAACACCATGGCTCCGCCTGACAGCACCAGACCGGCGACGGCACTCTGCCGGGCTATGTTGCGGGCGCGTTGCGCGATCCGGCAGGCCATCGGCAGTCTTGATAGGTCGTCGGCGAGCAGCACCACGTCGGCTGCCTCCGAGGATGCGGCCGAGCCCCGCGCACCGATCGCCACACCGACATCCGCCAGGGCAAGAGCCGGCGCGTCGTTGACGCCGTCGCCCACCATCATCACCACCCCATCCTGTCGTTCCCGACGGATGAGCTCCACCTTGCCTTCAGGCGTCAGATCCCCCGCCACGGCATCGAGGCCGAGCGTTGCGGACGCCTTCTCCGCCACATCCGTCCGGTCGCCGGAGGCCATCACGATCCGCCGGACGCCAGTGGCACGAAACGCGGCAATGGCGGCGCCTGCGTCCTGGCGAAGGGGATCAGAAAGCAGGATCAGCCCGGCGGCCCGCCCATCGACACCGACGGCCACGACCGCGGTGCCGCTGTCGACGCCGGCACGGGCGAAGTCCTGGCCCTTGGTCAGCATGGAGAGAACATAGCTGCTGCCGCCGAGCACGACACTTCGGTCGCCAACACGGCCGGACAATCCGCGTCCGGCATCCTCGACGACAGCCTGGGGCAGACTGAGCGACAGGCCGCGCGCCGTGGCCGCCCGGACGAGTGCTTCTGCCGCCACATGCCCGGAGGCCTGGTCCAGGGAGGCTGCGAGTGCAAGCACCTCGTCCGCCGTAAACCCCGCCTCGGGTCTGACGTCCCCGACCTCGGGACGCGCGGAGGTGACGGTGCCCGTCTTGTCGACGACCACGGTCGTAACGGCGGCCAGAGCCTCAAGCGCGCCTGCGGTCTTGACCAGCACGCCATGGGCGGCGGCGCGTGACATGCCGGCGATGACGGCCACGGGCACGGCAAGGATCAGCGGACAGGGGGTGGCAACGACGAGCACGGCAAGGGCCCGGGTCGCCTCGCCGCTCCACCACCAGGCGCCGCCCGCAAGAAGCAGCGTGATGCCGAGGAAGACGAGGGCATAACGATCGGCGAGACGCGCCATCGGGGCACGGCTCGCCTGCGCCTGCTCGACCAGACGGACGATGCCGGCATAGGTGCTTTCTTTGGATTCGCGCAGCACCAGGAGATCGAAGGCGTCTCCCAGCACCGTCGAACCGCTCGGCACTTCATGGCCCATCTGGATGGGAACCGGCAGGGATTCGCCCGTCAGTGCCGAGAGGTCGAGCACGGCGGTCGCAGCCAGCAACCGGCCGTCGACCGGCACAACCTCACCCTTGCGCACAAGGATCCTGTCCTGCGGTTTGAGCGCCTCGATCGGCACGCTTTCAAGGCCCGTGCCGCGATGGAGCATGGCCGTGCGCGAGACGCGGCCGAGAAGCGCGCTCATATCGCGCTTTGCCCGGCCCTCCGCGAAGCTCTCGAGCAACTGGCCGCCGGCATACATCACGGCAACAATCGCGGCCGCCAGGTTTTCGCCGAGTGCCAGGCCGACACCGATCGAGAGGGCGGCAATGGCATCGACACCCATCCGACCCTGCATGAGGGCCCGCAGGATATCGATGACAAGGACGGCAAGAACGGCGCCTGCACCGAGCATCCAGACCAGCGCTGCCTCATCTGGTCTTGCAGCAAGGACGAGAATTCCACCACCGACGAGACAGAGAAGAGCGAGCCCGGCAAGCAGGACGGGCAGGCTCTCACGCAAACGTGTCGGCTGCAGAAAGTCCGGCATGGTCAGATTCCCGAGGCGCTGGCGAAAGGTCGAAATCGGCCTCTCTTGCTGCTCTTCCCTTTCCCTTGTAGAGCCTTCTGAGCATGAAGCAATCGGACGTAAGCAGCATGATCGACAATGCCCGGCCCCGGCGCCTCTCAGTCCTCGGCTCGACCGGCTCGATCGGCGTCAATACGCTCGATGTCATCGCGCAACTCGGAGGCCGCGAGAGCTTCGAGGTCATGGCGCTCACTGGCAATGGCAATCTCGATCTGCTCGCCGAACAGGCCCGCCGCACGGGCGCCAAGCTCGCCGTCACTGCTGACGAGAGCCAGTATATGGCGCTCAAGGATCGGCTCGCCGGCTCCGGAACGGATGTCGCAGCCGGCGCAAGCGGGCTTGAAGAAGCCGCCGACATGGATGCCGGCTGGGTGATGGCCGCGATTGTCGGCACAGCTGGCCTCGCACCAACCCTGAAGGCTGCCGGACGCGGCGCCGATATCGCGCTTGCCAACAAGGAATGCCTCGTCTCCGCCGGCCACCTCTTCGTCGAAGCAGTGAGACATGGCGGTGGACGGCTGATCCCCGTAGACAGCGAACATTCGGCGATCTTTCAATGCCTGGAAGCCGACCAGCGCCATGCGCTCGAGCGCATCGTCCTGACAGCCTCGGGCGGTCCCTTCCGCACCCATAGCCGCGAGCAGATGGCCAATGTCACGGTGCAGACGGCACGCACCCATCCGAACTGGTCGATGGGGCTGAAGATCTCCGTCGGCAGCGCATCGATGTTCAACAAGGCGCTGGAGATGATCGAGGCCAAGCACCTCTTCGACGTCCGCCCCGACCAGATCGAGGTCGTCGTTCATCCCCAGTCGATCATCCATTCGATGGTGGGTTACACCGACGGCTCTGTCATCGCCCAGCTCGGCGTGCCGGACATGCGCACGGCCATTGGCTACGCACTGACCTATCCCAAGCGTCCGGCGCTGAATGTCGACCGGCTCGACTTTACCAAGCTTGCAAGGCTCGATTTCGAGGCCCCGGACGAAACGCGCTTCCCGGCCCTGCGCCTTGCCCGCACGGCGCTCACGCGTGGTGGCCTTCAGGGCGCCATCCTGAACGCCGCCGAAGAGACAGCCTTCAACGCCTTCGTCGAGGACAAGATCCGCTTCCTCGACATGGCCGACGTCGTCGAGACAGTCATGGACGCGATGGTCGAGGGCGTGCCGGCAGACACGATCGACGACGTTTATGCCGCCGATCGGGAAGCGCGCCTCAAGGCGGCAGAGGTCATCGCAGCCAGATAACCAACGTCTCACCGATCATAAACGGCGGCACGAAGCATCTCCGGATATGCGCCGTTGCAGCCTTCCAGCGCATTGTTGGTCAGGCTGACGACGGTGAGCCTTTCAGCCGGATCGATGAACCAGGTATTCCCATAGACACCGCCCCACTGGATCACGCCCTTCGGTAGCGCGGTCATGGCGGCCGTGGCATCGGTGATCAGGCCACCGACAACGGTGAAGCGATAGCCGGGCTCACCCTCGATATCACCGATCTGGTTGGAGAGTGCTGCACGCGCCATGTCTGGCGAAAGCAGACTGCCGCCACCGGCCCGCAGCATTTCCAGAAGCAGCAGGAAGTCCTGCGCGGTTCCGGCCATGCCGGCACCACCGGACTGGAAGGCCTTCGGATTAAAAATCCGCGCGGGTGAAAACACGGTCCGCCAGTTTTCCTCATCTGCACTGACCCAGGGGTCCGGCATGCGAACGGGTCGCACGGGATGATCGGCATAGGCGACTGCAAGCCGCGTGGGATCCGTGACGTGGAAGCGGGCATCGGCCATACCGAGCGGGCCGGCGACATGATGGACGACGGCGTCTTCCAGCGAGCCACCATGGACCGCGCCAAGCACACCGCCAAGGATGTCGGTCGCGAAGGAATAACCCCAGCGGCGACCCGGTGCGAAGGCGAGCGGGATGGCATTGTGGCGACTGAAATTCTCTTCCAGGCTGAGATCCGTATTGCCAAGACCGAGCGTCATGCGCTGCGCCTCCGGCAGCAATTCCAGGGCCGGATCATAAAGCAGACCGGATGTGTGGGTGAGAAGATGGTGGATGGTGATTGTGCCTTCGCGCCCATCAGGCGCCTTGGGTCTGAACCAGGGCAGGTATTGCGAGACGCGATCGTCGAGCTTGAGCAGCCCCTTCTCGATCATGACAAGCGCGGTGACCGCAACGATCGGCTTGGTAACGGAGGCGTAGCGGAAGATCGTATCCAGACTAGCGGGCGCACCCGCCTCACGGTCGGCAAATCCCGCCGCCTTTTCGAGGATCGGTTCGCCGTCCCGATACACCAGCACCACGGCGCCCGTGATGCGTTCCTCCTCGATCACCCTGTCGACGAGGGTATTCACGCGTGCGGCAATACTCACGTTTTCAAAACCTCCCAAAGAAAAATGCGGGCTCCGTTTCCGGAACCCGCATCTTTATGAAGGTCTGCTATGAGGCGATCAAGCCACCGCGCGGGCCAGCGCGCAGCGCGACCAGAGCTGGTGCAGCGAACCGACGAGATGATCGAGATCGGCATCCGAATGCAGCGGGGTGGGCGTAATGCGCAGCCGCTCGGTCTTTTTCGGCACCGTCGGATAGTTGATCGGCTGCACGTAAATGGAACAGTTGTCGAGCAGCAGGTCGGAGATCCACTTGCACTTGGCAGCGTCGCCGACGAGCACCGGCACAATGTGGCTCGGATTCTGCACATGCGGAATGCCGGCCTTATCGAGCATGAAGCGCAGACGGCGCACACGCTCCTGATGAGCGAAACGCTCGACCTGGCTGGTCTTCAAGTGGCGGATCGAGGCGACCGCACCGGCGGCAAGTGCCGGCGGCAGAGCCGTCGTGAAGATGAAGCCCGAAGCGAACGAGCGGACGAAGTCGCAAAGAGCGGTCGAGGCAGCGATGTAGCCACCCATGACGCCGAAAGCCTTGCCGAGCGTGCCTTCGATGATCGTCAGGCGATCCATCAGACCTTCGCGTTCGGCAATACCGCCGCCGTGAGCGCCGTACATGCCGACCGCATGGACTTCATCGAGATAGGTCATCGCGCCATACTTGTCGGCGAGATCACAGATTTCCTTGATCGGCGCGATGTCGCCATCCATCGAATAGACGCTTTCGAACGCGATCATCTTCGGCGCCTTGGGATCGGCGGCAGCCAGCTTGGCTTCAAGATCCTTGACGTCGTTGTGCTTCCAGATGACGCGCTCAGCCTTGGAATGGCGAATGCCTTCGATCATGGAAGCGTGGTTGAGCGCATCCGAGAAGATGATCAGACCCGGGATCTTGGCGCCGAGCGTACCGAGCGCTGCCCAGTTCGACACATAGCCCGAGGTGAAGATCAGCGCCGATTCCTTGCCGTGCAGGTCGGCCAGTTCGCGCTCGAGAAGAACGTGGTAGTGGTTGGTGCCAGAGATATTCCGGGTGCCTCCCGCACCCGCGCCACAGTCATCGATGGCCTGTTTCATGGCGTCGATGACGAGCGGGTTCTGGCCCATGCCGAGATAGTCGTTGGAGCACCAGACGGTGACTTCCTGCGTGCCGTTTTCGGTGTAGCGGGTCGCGCGCGGGAAATTCCCGCGCTGGCGTTCCAAATCAGCGAAGACGCGGTACCGGCCTTCCTCGTGAAGCCCCGCGAGCTGATCCTTGAAAAACGCCTCGAAATCCATGCCTAAACTCCAGTCTACGACACTCTTTTGTGTCTGTAAGGCGTCGGGGTCAACCCCGGTTTTGTAAATTCATTCTAAACTGCGACAAATGGCTCGAACATTAGAATCGTCGCACATAGATACTAACGGATTGTTCCAAAGCAAACTTGATCTGCGTCAAGCGATGAGAAAAAGGACGGCCGAAGCCGCCCTTTTTCCATTTTGAGAGACATCACATCCGATCAGGAGGCCTGAACGGCGCGCTTGGCCATGACCCGGATGAGATTGGCACGGTATTCTGCCGTGCAATGTAGGTCCGACATCAGTTCTGACGAATCAATTTCGACACCGGCAACAGCCTCTGGCGACCAGTTGGCTGCCAGGGCGGCCTCGAGCCCGGCATGGCGGAAGACGCCCGACGCACCGGCACCGGTGACGGCAACACGCACACCGCCCGCGCCCTTGGAGACGAAGACCCCCGTCATGGCATAGCGCGAGGCCGGATTGGCGAACTTGGCGTAAGCCGCCCGTTCCGGAGCATCGAACCGGATGGCCGTGATGATCTCGTCATCGGCCAGCGCCGTCTCGAAAAGGCCGACGAAGAAGTCGTCAGCCGCGATCTCGCGCGAATTGGTAACGACCGTCGCCCCGAGGCCGAGAACGGCGGAGGGGTAGTCGGCAGCCGGATCGTCATTGGCGACCGAACCGCCGATCGTGCCCATGTGGCGAACATGCGGATCGCCGATCATCGAAGCAAGATTCGAGATCGCCGGACAGACCGCACGAATGGCCGAAGAAGAGGCGACCTCAGCATGGGTGACCGCAGCACCGATGGTGACCTGGCGGCCATTCACGGTGATGCCCTTCAGTGTCGCGACATGCCGGAGATCGACGAGGTCAGACGGTTGGGCGAGACGCTGCTTGAGCGCCGCGATCAGCGTCTGGCCGCCGGCGA
>JAIXSF010000096.1 GCA_027484835.1 Rhizobiaceae bacterium
CCCCGGCGGTGCACGAAGCCCGTCGGCGTTCCCTGGAGAGCCAGGGTGATCTCCATCTGGGTGCTGCAAATGTCGGGTATTTCGCAGGCTGGATGCGCACGCACCTCCGCGCCCAGATTGCGCCACCGCCGATCCACAGAAGAGTTGATGACACCCGCCTGAGGGAATTTGAAAATGCCATGATCGTGTAGTGACGACATGCGCCTTTGCCCCTCTATAAGCAATTATCATAAAACTCCGATTTGCCATCCGCAATGCCAAGATTTCGCATTCGCAGCAAACTCGGCCTGTACGACAGCACGTGGGGCAAAGACAGTCTTGTTCCATCGATGCTACGACTGCTTCATGGGCAACCACGTCGGGTGATGACCATGCTCCAGGTAGCCAGAGATAGCGGAATGTTCGATAAAGCGTGGCTTCAAGCCTGCAATCAAACTCTTGTCTGGCAGTCTGCCGGAGCGAGCTTCTATCGCCTGTCGCAGGACGACGACGGATGGGATGCTCTCTTTCTTCCCCGATCCAGGGAGCCTGTCCGCTCGAACCAAGCCGACCTGCGCCTGCGCCGTTATGCGAATGCCGAGATCTGGCTCGATACCCCTGCCGCCATTCTGGAAGAAGACGAACACCGGGTACTTGTCTTCGATACCACAAGTATGTTGCTTGGATTGTTGTCACCTTCGCCCGTTCCGCTGCAGGAGTTCCTGCCAAGGGCGCTCGCCATGGTTCGGGCGCTTGCTGCAGCCCACGCCGATGGCGCGCCGCTCGGCTCTCTACATCCGATCGATTTTGCCATCGATCAAAAGGGTACGATCCGTTTGCGAGCAATGCCCGCTTCTGCCTCCGCCCAGACACTCGGCGTGATCGACGAGATCATCTATCGGGCGCCCGAGCAGTTGCGACCGGTTGCACCGCAGTGCGACAGCAGGAGCGACCTTTACGCGCTCGGAATGATCCTCTTCAGGCATCTGACAGGCATCTTCCCGCTGGCAGCTAACTCGCCGGTCGAATGGCGTCATGCTCATCTGGCGCTGGCACCCATGGATGCCAGCAGCATGTTCGCAGATCTGCCGCCGGTGATTGGGCAGATCCTCAAACGGCTACTCGCGAAAGAGCCGGCTGCTCGCTATCAGTCCGCCCTGGCGCTGGAGCTTGACTTGGCGCGCTGCGATCAGGAATGGCGCGAGAACGGCGCGATCAGCCAATTCGAGATCGGACGCGTCGATGCGCCTTTCGCACAGCTCTTGACCTCTTCGCTCTTCGGCCGTGGCGACGAGGAGCAGATCCTCGGCAATGTACTCGACCGGTTTCTGGTTCATGGAAAGCCGTCGATGATATCGGTGCATGGTCAACCCGGCGTCGGCAAGTCGAGCCTCGTCCAGAGCCTTGCCAAGATAGCCGGTGAAAGGGCCCTGTTCATCCAGGGCAAGAGCGACCAGCATCAGTCGGAAGTCCCCTATGGTCCCATCGTGCAGGCAATCAGCGCCTTCATCGACGAAGCCGTCCGCGCTGATCATGTGACCCTTGCATCACTTCGAAAGGCACTCGCCCGCGAGCTTCAGGGCAATGCATCCTTGCTTGTCGATCTCCTGCCAGCCGTAGAAATTCTGACCGGACCCCAAGCGAGCCGCATCGAGATACCGGGGCCAATGGTCCAACTCCGCTTGCAGCGGGCCTTGCGCACGGTGCTATCGGTCGCTGCAGCGACGATCAGCCCGATGGTGCTGTTTCTCGACGATGTCCAATGGGCTGATGAAGCCACCCGCTCCTTCCTGTCGGTCCTGGTCAACGAGCCAGTCACCGGGCTTCTTCTGATCGTCGCCCGGCGCGAGCAGTCCGGCGAAGCCCAAGCCCTGTCCGACCGCTTGATGGCAGAGGCACGCGTTTCGATGGCTGAGCTGGCCGAGCTCTATCTGCGGCCGCTCTCTCTCCAGTCCACACGGCAGATGCTCGAAACGATATTTTCTGATGCCCCGGACGGTCTCACCGATCTGGCCGAAACGCTGCATGAGAAGACAGGAGGAAATCCCTTCTATCTTCGAAGACTGCTTCAGGCACTCGTGCAGGATGGCGTCGTCTATTTCTCGCCGGCCGAGAAGGCCTGGCTGTGCCGGGTCGAAGACGTGGCTCGTTATCCGGCGAGCGAAAACATCATCTCCTTCGTCACGGCGCGTCTCGAGAAGGAGGGGCCTGAGGCACTCGGTCTTCTACAGACGATGGCCTGCATCGGTCCGGAAGCAGAAAAGGCCGTCCTCGCCAGGGCGCTTGGCCTGTCCGACGAAAACCTGCAGCAACTTGCCGCTCCTCTGGCGCGTTCGGGCTTCGTCGTGCTGTCGCCTTCAAAACTCAGCTTCGCCCATGACCGCATTCAGGAGGCTGCCTATTCCCTGATGGACGAGGCGATGAGACGTGATCGCCATCGTCATCTGGTCGAGGTGATGATGGCGATGTGGGACAGTGGCACCAATGCCGCGGCCTTCGCCATCGCCAACCAGATCGAGCAATGTCGGGCCGAAGATCTACCGCTTGAAAAGCGGAAGGTGTTCATCGAGGCGCTTCTGGCCGCGCTTGCCCATGCAAGGCGTTCCGCAGCCTTTGGTCAGGCGGTCCGCTACGGCGAGACGGCGGTCAAGCTGATCCGGGACGACCTCTGGGCCGACGACTACGGCCTCTCGTTCCGTGCGCATACACAACTGTGCGAGGCACTGCTCGGGTCAGCCTCGCTCGAAGCTGCAGAACGCCGGCTCAGCGAGCTCCTGCGATATGCACGCTCTGCACTCGACAGAAGCGCTGTCTTCCGCCTCCGCGCCAACCTGCTGACGTTGAAATCCGATTACGATGGCGCAATCGACGAAGCGTTGCTCGGTCTCGACGAACTCGGCGTCAAGCTCGCACGCGGGTCGAGCGAAGCGGAGCAGGATGAAGCCTATCGCGCCATCCGGCGGCGACTGGACGGGAGGCAGATTTCCGACCTCGAACACATGCCTCTCATGGAGGATCCGCGCATCCGGGCCGCCATGTCACTGCTGGCACCACTGATCTCATCGGTTTTCACGACGGATGGGCTACGCTTCCTTCATCTCGCCAAAATGGTCGAGCTCACACTCGATCATGGCGCCAGCCCGGAATCCACCCATGGCCTTGCCTGGTTCGGCGCCATGATCTCCGACAAATACGACGCCTATGCCGATGGTCTGAGCTTCGGCCTCGCCGGCCGCGCACTTCTCGACAAATACGGATTTGAGGAGCATCGGACCTCGGTCCTGCTGGCCGTTGACCAGGTTTCGCCTTGGACGCGCTCGATGCCCTACGCCTTGGAACGCGTGCGCGAAGCGCTCGACGCGGCCCATGCGGCGGGTGATGTTGGCTGGGTGTGTTATGCACGCAATCACCTCGTTTCCGACCTGATTGCGATGGGCGAGGAAATCCCGAAGATCCGGCGCGAAGCGGAAGAGTCGATCGCGGTTACCCGGCGCTTTGGTTACACCGACATCGAGCATATTCTGGCAGCACAGCTCCGTCTGGTCGTCGATCTCGCGGAAGGGCAGGGCTCTGTCCAGTCGTCAGAAAGCCTCATGCAGACGGCCCCCGTGGTTTCGCCGACCACCGCTTTCTGGGTTGCCTTCTATGAAGGTACCTCGCTCTACTACAACGGAGCCTATGCGGAAGCGGTCGACAAACTGATGGCCGCCGACGCGTTGAGCATCTTCCTGCTTGCCCATATCGATACGGGTTTCTGCAAGTTCTATCTCGGCCTCGCTCTTGCCGCCCGCGCACGAGACGCATCCGCAGAAAGAACCGACGATGCCCGTCTCGACGAAGTCCGCTCGCGTCTTGCGCTCTGGGCAGACCTCAATCCCTTGAACTTTGCAGACAAGCTGCTGCTCCTCGATGCCGAAATCGCCCGCAGAAACGGAAGTTACGCAGACGCCCTGGTGCTTTATGAAAAAGCCGCCGCCGCTGCCCGCTCCTCGCGCTTCGAGCATGAGCACGCGCTGGCGCTTGAGCGGGCCGGGGCCTGCTGCCTGGAGATGGGCAATCGCATCAGTGCCAATGCCTATTTGTCGCTTGCGTCGGAGGCTTATGAGCGTTGGGGCGCAGGACGCAAGGCTAGAAGCCTCCGGACATCTTTTGCCGTCGATTCAGAGCGGCGTCCGGCTGCTGCATCTGGCCTGGCTTCGGCCTCCGGCGATCTTGAGACAGTCCTCGGGACCTCGCTGGCGCTTTCGGAGGAGATCGTTCTCGACCGGGTGATCGAAACCCTGATGACACGAATGCTGGTGCATGCCGGCGCCAATCGCGGGCTGCTCCTGAAAATCGGTGACGGAAAGCTGGAGGCGGAGGCGTCCGCCTGGACCGAAGGCGACAGCGTTCGCGTCAGCACGATTGACCCGGATCGCTATGGCCTGAGCCCACCCTATTCGGTGATCGACCGGGCATTGCAGACCCGCACGCCTTTCGTCATCTCTGGCTCCGAATTCGGCTCCTGGACCGCCGACCAGGCATCCGCGACCGGGCGTTCGATCCTGTGCGTACCGCTCTTGCGCCGTGGCGAACTGACGGGCCTGCTTTGCCTTCAGAACGACTATCTGGAGGGTGTTTTCGCAGCTGATACCGTGGCGCTCCTCAAGCTTCTGGCCTCTCAGGCGGCTATCTCTCTGGAGAACGCCAGGCTCTACACGAAGCTTCTGCAGGAAAACGAGCTTCGCTCGCGCAGCGAGCAGGCGCTTGCCGGGGCTCGAGCCGAACTCGAAAAGAATGCCCGCCTCACTCTCCTCGGCAGTATTGCCGCCTCCGTGACGCACGAGCTCGGCCAACCGCTGTCTGCGATTGCCTCAAACGCCGGCGCCGGCCTTCGC
>JAIXSF010000129.1 GCA_027484835.1 Rhizobiaceae bacterium
AAGAGAGGGCCTCCGAACGGTGGCCGAGGGCCCGCATCGCGGCGGATTTCCGGCACGAAAAAAGCCCCGGCGGCGTCTGCCGTCCGGGGCTCTGAATTCGGACACAAGAGAGGTTTCACCCGCGCATGCGGGTAACCCGTCGACCAACTCCCACTATCGACCGGTCCGCCTCTGGCAGCGCTGTCATCAGGCGGCGGATTTGCTCGCTGCAGGAGCGCAATAGATGCTTTCCAGCGTCGAGAGGATCTTGATCACCGATTCCGATGTCGACGAATAGTAGATGGTCTGCGCGTCGCGACGCGTCTTGACCAGCTTCTGCGCGCGAAGCTTCGAGAGGTGCTGCGACAGAGCCGACTGGCTGAGGCCCACCTGGGTAGCCAGAACACCGACAGGAACCTCACCCTCAACGAGGCTGCAGAGGATCATCAGTCGCTTCGGATTTGCCATGGCGGAGAGCAGGCCGGCTGCGACAGTCGATTGTTCGGACAATGCTTTGGTTTTCATCTCAGTTCAACTTTCCTTGGTCGAGCGCCCTTGGGGGGAGTGGCAGTCGTTGAAAAATCCATGACTTAACTGGAGGCTAAACTCTACCAGCAACATCAAAATTGTATATGCCTAAATTTAAGGTACTGCGTATACTGATTTAGGTAACTCTAATAGCAATTCTCCTGCCGTTGTGATTGACACCGGAAATTCGTGCCGTATCAGCAAGTCTTTGAAAACTATATCCAAACCCTGCGAATCAACGGCCGAGATGCGCCAGTCGCCGTGCGGCGCCTGGTAAACGTCCGTTGCTATACGCGTTGCGAGGTCGGGATGGCGACCCCCTAATTCTCGCAGTAAGGCGTCTGAGTCCTCAAACAAATCATCGGTGAATTCCGGTAGAAGGAAGTCGGCGCTGCTCAAATGATAGGCACGCCCGAAGCCGCCGTTCAGGCTAGCGCGTTCCGGTCTCAACCGGAAGAAGCGGAAGTCGGGAAAGTCGATGTAAAGCTGCGACTTCGGATGCCGGGCGAGAAAGCGGGTCCGCAGCCTCAGATGCGTTTCGCTATCCCGCTCGACGCTCTCGGCCGTGCATTGCAGTGTCAGCCGGGGATGAGCCAAAGGATCGCCCTTGGCCGGTTCGCCGGTCAGAAGCGAGGCGCGCGGATCGGCCAGCAGGGCTGTCGTGTGGGCCGAGAGGTTCGACACCAGGATGACCGCAGCGCCATCGCTGTCCATCCCCAGCAGAACGCGGCTGACAAAGGGAAAGCCCGTTTCCGGATCGATGACGCCGATGGCGGCGAAGCGGGCACCACGCAGAAGAATGCGCGCCTGGCGGCGCGCATCGTCATCCGTGTCCCTGATAACCTGGGGCTTGTCGTTCATTCCGCTCTCCGGCTTGGGCATCTTCGAGATGCGGAGCAGGGAGCCTCATGCCTTGCGGCGATGTTTCGTCAGCCCGCTCACCACATCCTGAGCATCGATCGTGCCGATGACGACGCCGTTGTCAACGACCCCGATCGTGCCAGGTTGACGCGACAGGGCGTCAAGGATGTCGACCAGGGGCGTGCCCGGCGCCGTCGTACCGGTCACCTGGCCTTGCTCGCCAGTCACTCCGGCCCGCATGACATCGGACGCAATCAGCATGTTGATCGGATTCATGTTCTGCACGAAATCCGCAACATATTGGTTGGTCGGGTTCTGCACGATCTCCTGCGGGGTGCCGCACTGGATGATCCGGCCACCTTCCATGATGGCGATGCGGTTGCCGATTCGGAACGCTTCGTCGAGATCGTGGCTGACGAAGAGGATCGTCTTCTTGAGCCGCGCCTGGAATTCGAGCAGTTCGTCCTGCAGGCGGGTGCGAATCAAGGGGTCGAGGGCCGAGAAGGGCTCGTCCATCAGGAGGATCGGCGCGCCCGTTGCAAAGGCGCGGGCAAGGCCCACACGCTGCTGCATGCCGCCGGAGAGCTCGTTGACCTTGCGACCCGCCCATTTCGACAGATTGACCAGCTCGAGCTGGGTCGCCACCCGCTCCTTGCGCTCCGGCTCCGGTACGCCGGCAAGCTCCAGACCGAAGCCGACATTGTCGGCGACGGTCCGCCAGGGCAGGAGGCCGAACTGCTGGAAGACCATGGAGACGGTGTGCATCCGCAGGTCGCGAAGCACCTGGGGCGAGGCCTTGTACGGGTCGACATAGCCGGCGTCGGTCTTGACGCTGACATTGCCGCGCACAACCGGGGCCAGCGCGTTGACGGCACGCAGCAGTGTCGACTTGCCGGAGCCGGGCAGGCCCATCAGCACGAGGATCTCGCCTTCCTTGACGGCGAGGGATGCACCGGCGACGCCGAGCACCAGGCCTGTTGCCGCGCCGATCTCGTCGCGGGTCTTGCCCTGGTCGACCATGGTCAGGGCCCGTTGCGGATCATCGCCGAAGACGATGTCGACATTGTCGAAGATGACGGCGTCGGTCATGAGTCTTCTCCGGGAATGCGGAAGATGCGGTCGAGGATGATCGCGAGGATGACGATGCAGAGGCCTGCCTCGAAACCGCGGGCGATGTTGACGGTGTTGAGTGCCCGTACGACTGGAACGCCGAGGCCACTTGCACCCACGAGAGCGGCGATGACCACCATCGACAGCGACAGCATGATGGTCTGGGTGAGACCCGCCATGATCTGCGGTGTGGCAAAGGGCAATTCGACCTTGCGCAGCACCTGCATCGGGGTGGCGCCGAAGGCAACCGCGGCTTCCACCAGCGATGGCGGGGTCGAAATGATGCCGAGACGGGTGAGGCGGATCGGGGCGGCAATCGCGAAGATGACGGTTGCGATCAGGCCTGGGACCATGCCGAGGCCAAAGAGGATGAGCGCCGGGATGAGGTAGACGAAGGTGGGGATCGTCTGCATCAGGTCGAGCACGGGGCGGACGGCGGCATAGAGCCAGGGGCGACGGGCACAGGCGATGCCGATCGGCACGCCGATCACCATGCAGACGCCGGTGGAGGCAAGCACCAGGGCCAGCGTCTCCATCGTCTCCTTCCAGTAGCCCTGATTATAGATCAGGAGCAGACCGAAGAAGGTGAAGACCACGACGCCGAGAGAGCGACGCATCAGCCATGCGACCAGCGAAAACACCAGGATCATGAAGAGCGGATAGAATGGCTCGACCGCCGTTCCCTTGAAAAAGGGCGCCTGCAGCACGAAGAGCATGGCGTTGATCGAGGCACTCAGGATGGTCGCGATGAAGTCGAAAACGAAATCGACATTGGCGGTCAGCCAGTCGACGAAGCTTTTCGACAAGGGCCCGATGGGCAGCTTGTTGTCTGTGAGAAAGTCCATGTTTGTCCCCGATTGGCCACAGGTTCAATGCCTGGGAGCCCGCGCGGCCGGATCCCCCTTCCAGCCGCGCGGTTCCACGATCGATGGACAGGGATCAGAGGCCGACGGCCGACTTCACCGCTGCAACTGCGTCGCCACCGTCCTTGGTGGTCACGCCGGCGAGCCAAGGGTCGATGGAGGTCGGATTGGCCTTCAGCCAGTCGGTGGCGGCTGCTTCTGCATCCTGGCCGTCGTTGAGGATCTTGCCCATGATCTCGTTCTCCATCTGGAGCGAGAACTTGAGGTTGGTGACGAACTTGCCGACATTCGGGCACTCGGCGGTGTAACCGGCGCGGGTGTTGGTGAAGATGGTCGCGCCACCGAAGTTCGGTCCGAAGACTTCATCGCCACCCGAGAGATAGGTGAGCTTGAAGTTGGCGTTCATCGGATGCGGCTCCCAGCCGAGGAAGATGACCGGGGTCCCTTCCTTCTCTGCGCGGGCGACCTGCGCGAGCATGCCCTGCTCGGAGGATTCGACGACTTCGAAATCGCCGAGTTCGAACTTGTTGCCGTCGATCATGTCGAGGATCAGGCGGTTGCCGTCATTGCCCGGCTCGATGCCGTAGATCTTGCCTTCCAGCGCATCCTTGTGCTTGGCGATATCGGCGAAATCCTTGATGCCGAGTTCGGCACCCTTGGCGTTGGTGGCGAGCGTGTACTTGGCGCCTTCAAGGTTCGGTCCGAAGATTTCGACGGACTTGTCCTCACGATAGGGGGCAAGGTCTGCCTCCATGGTCGGCATCCAGTTGCCGAGGAAGACGTCGATATCCTTGTTCTTCAGCGAGGAATAGGTGACTGGTACCGACAGCACAGTGGTGGTCGGCTCATAGCCGAGTGCCTTCAGAATGACGGAGGCCGTGGCGGTGGTGGCGGTGATGTCCGTCCAGCCTACATCCGAGAAACGGACGGTCGAGCAGCTTTCGGGTTCGGCGGCTGCAAGCGGCATTGCGCTGAGTGCGATCAGCGATACGGCGGCCACGAGGGTACGGCGACAAGTCGAGATATACGTCATTAGCAGGCTCCCGGTTTTTATTAATGTTCCCAAGTCAACATTCAATACCGGAGAAATGCAAGGATGCCCGCGCGTTTGCGTCGCAGCACCGCCCCTGTTTGCGACCTTGATGCCTTTCTACGCAGGCCACTCCGGTCACTCAAAAAAAGCGAATGATTTTGATGGCCGTCAAAGCAAACGATTGCTTGTCGTGCGAATTGGTGATGGCATGCGCATGCGACGCGCTGGCGCCGTTCTATGGACCAAGGAGTTTCCATGAAGCCGTCTTCCTTGCTTTTGACACTTGCGGTGGTTGCCGCCCCTCTTTCTGCATTCGCTGCTGGCGATCCGGTCGCCGGTGCCAAGACCTTCAAGGTCTGTTCCGCCTGTCACATTGCGACCGAGGCGAAGAACAAGGTCGGCCCGACCCTTCAGGGTGTGGTGGGTCGCCCGATCGCTTCTATCGCAGACTTCAAGTATTCGAAGGGGATGACCGAGTTCGGCCAGGGCAAGGTCTGGGATGAGGCGCAGCTGACGGCTTACCTGAAGGCACCCCGGACCGTGGTGAAGGGCACCAAGATGGCTTTCGCAGGCCTGAAGAAGGACGATGAGATTGCCAATGTCATCGCCTATCTGAAGGACCCGGCCGCCGGCGGCCAGTAAGCCCGATTGCAACTCTTGAATGCGGCAGCTGTTTCGCAGCTGTCGCATTTCTCTGCTAGCGCCTCTTGTGTGGCCGCCAGGACCATCCATATCGGAAGGCGAGGCCAGGCCGCCGATTGTGCGATGCATTACTTTCCCGAGCCGGGAATCGCGCTATGGTGGCAAGAGACGAGACCGGCCCGCCGCCGGGAAATGGGACAGGGAGACACCATGGCGAGTTTGCAATCCTTCGACAGCGAGATCGAGAAAACACGCAAGATCGTGTCCGAGATGCGCGGCAAGATCGAACAGTCCGGCGTCGTGCTGGATACGTTTGCCAAGAGCGACAGCAAGCTCACAGGCCAGAATTTCGATATCGAGAATGCGCGAATCGAAGACGTGCTCAATCAGCAGAAGGTGATGGAGGCGAATATCGCCGACCTGATCATCGGGCTGGAAGATGCGACCAATGTCTTTGGTGCCGAGTTCGAAAGCATGAAGAGCTTCTCCGGCATGGAAAAGTTCATCGGCATCTTCTCCAAGCAGAAGGCGCAGCGGATGCGCACCGAGCGGGTGCGCAACATGTCGCTTGCCGGCAATCTGCAGGAGCTGCTTGCCAAGTCCGACAGCATTGTCGGCATCCTCAAGGAGCAGAAAACGGTTCTCGAGGAGCGTTACAAGACCTCCGAGGCGAGCCTCGTGCAGGTGATCGAGCGGCGCAAGCAGACGATCGCCAACCTCGAAGAGACCCAGAAGAAGATTGAGACGCTCAATCCGGCGCTGCTCGACATCGAAAACAAGATCGCAGCCTCGACCGATACTTCTGACCGCACGGCACTGGAAGCCGAGCGCTCCAAGCTTGCGACGGACTACAACCAGGCGCAGGCCCGCGAACAGGAGCTTCTGGCCGAGAGCCAGACGCTCGAGCGTTACACCTCGATGTTCCAGACCTTCGTCGATTCGCTGAACAACCAGATTGCGGCGCAGAACACGCTGATCAACAAGCTAACGATCGACACCGAACAGCGCATCGTTCTCTACAAGGCGCTCGAAGATTCGTTGAAGACAGCTGCCCAGCAGGAGGTTGCGCACCGCATCAACACGCTAGGCTCCCAGGTGGACACGGCGGCGGAAGAAACGATGGCGGGCATCGGGGCGGCCGCCCAACGGCATATCGGCGACCTGCTTGAACTGCACGAGAAGAACATGCTCTCGACGCAGGACATCCAGCGTCGCAAGAAGCTGGCCGACGAGGCCTTTGCGCGACGTTTCCAGAGCGTCCTCGACAAGCACAACGCCGCCAACTACGTGAAGCCCTGATCATCCGGGATGCTTTGATGCGACCGCGTCCCGCACCCGCGGAGCGCGGTCGATTTGACGGGGAGGCGCATGAACGTCGTCGATCGCAACAGCGCTGTGCTGCAATACTTCGCCACCATGGGGGCGTCGCTTTTGGGCCTGGAACAGTTCTTCGGCCAGTCCGATCGCCGTTTCGGCGAGAAGGGGCCGCCGACGCTGCACCTTTTGCCCTATCTCGATCGGCTGCGGAACTCCTTCACCTCCTGGCAGAACCGGATCGGCTTTTCCGGCCAGTTCAAGATCGCCCGGGCGGAGAGCGGCTTTCCGATCTTTCAGAACGTGCTGGAGCTTGAGAACGACCGGGCGGGTGCCGAGGCCCGACTGTCCACCATCCCCGCAGTGGCCAAACTGCGCGAAGAGATGGTCGACTTCATCCTGCGGCAGAAGGAGTTTCCGGCAGCCCTGCAGCAGCAGATCGCCGAGCGGCTTTATCTCGAACAGGTGGGCGCTGGCGAGATCTTCTCGCCTTTCGTCCTGCCGACCACCGTTGCCGTCAGCGTCAATCCGCAGTCGAAACGGCCCTCCTATCTGGTGAGCTGGGCGGCCTTCGACGGGGTCAACACGCTGCCGATGATCTATCTGGCGACGATCGAGGACTCCTCGGAGAACGTGACGAAGATCCTGGTGGCCGAAGACGGTAGTCTGAACGCCGAGGTCGATATCCCGCTGCCGGTTGGCGGGCTGCTCAATCCGGAACTCGCCCGCAGCTTCGACGATTTCTGTGCCAGGAACTCCGCCTTTTCGCTCACGCCGGCAACGATCGCGACCAATATGGACCGCGATTTCCCGACGTTGCATCCGAAGTCGGTGCGGCGCGTCGTACTTGGGCCACTCTATTCGACGGGCCTGACCGAGAATTCCAGCCGGGTCACCGAGATCCTCGACCGGGTGCGCAAGCCGGAGAATGCCTGGGTGATGACCTGGACGGTGCAGGAGGTGTTCTCCAAGCGTGAACAGCCGGCGGTGAAGGGCTTCTTCTCGTCGACACCGGCGACCCAGGAATTCCACATCGAGACCCATGATCTCGAAGCGGCGCGCATGGGTGTCTCGACTTACGAGAAGCACGCGCTCGTGCCGCATGATGCCTATCAGGCGCTTTATGCGGCGAACGAGGTCAAGGCGATCTTCGGCAATTTCAAGGTGCATGTGATTTCAGGAAATCAGATTGTGAGTGAGGTCTGAGCATGAGCGAACTGACGGCAGGGCTGACCACGCTCCGCGAAGACGATATCGCGAAACATCTGGCTGTTGCCCAGGGACTGGTGACGCGAGTGATCGTGCTTGACCAGGGCGAGGGCGCCTCTGGCGCCCCGATCGCCGGTACCGGGCGGCGGTTCGTCTCGACCGTTTCGACAGGATCTGTCCGCCGGACCCGCGAGATCGAACTAACCAAGACCATTCAGTCGACCGGGTCAGCCGATCCGCTGCTGACGCCGGCCCAGCATACCGTGCTCTACCGCGTCCGGCGCGGCGCCCAGGTGGCGCTTGCGATCGCGGATGTCTTTGCCCGGCAGAGCGAGCTTGAACCCCTGCAGGCCCGCAACATCAGTGCGCCCCTGCAGGGCGAGGAGGCCGCCCGCTTCAAGGCCTTGCTTGCGTCCCAGGCCTATGTCGCGGCCTTTGCCTTTGCCGCCTACCTCAAGTCCACCGTCTCAGGTGAGGGCGAGCAGCTCGACGGTATCCACGAACCGGACTTCCTCTTCGATACGGCACAGGATGCCTTGAAGAGCATGGTTGCCGGAATCGACACGGCCGTGCAGGGCGCGGGCGACGATGCGACGCTGATCGGCCGGGTGCGCGGTCTGGCCGATCTCGCGCTCGACGGACTTCTCACTCGCAAGGCACGCTTCGAACATCTCGGCGTCTTCGAAAACGCCCATATCCGCGTCGATCAGGATGATTTCACCCTCGACGGTTTCGACGCCGTGCCGGGGGGCAGGTCGAAGCCGCTCACCATGAGCTTCAAGAAGCCGGAAGAAATCATCGGCAACCACATCGCCAAATACCAGGCGCTGAAGCTTGCCAAGATGCTGATGGCCTATGATTTCGACCGGCAGATGAACCCCTTCGTCGAGCTTGGCGGCTTCCTCTTCACCTTCATCGGCGATGGCATGCCAGGTACGGGCAAGACGATCCTGATCCAGATGCTGGCAGGGCTGCTCAACGACTACTGCAGGATGGCGGGCTATGCCTTCCACTACGAGAATTTCGGTGTCGACCAGATCTCGTCCTATCAGGGCAAGTCTGGGCAGAACTGCAAGGCCTTCGTCAACAATGTGCTCAATCCGCGAGTCATCGGCTTCGGCACGATCGATGACGTCGATCAGGTGACCGCCAAGCGCTCGGACGATCGGGCCTCTGCCGGTCAGCACGAGGTCACCGCTGTACTGATGGAGAGCTTTGCCGGCGCCTCGACTGTGATCCGGGGCAATGCCACCTTTGGCATGTTCTCCAACTACCCCGAGAATGTCGACGATGCGCTTCGCCAGCGCGCCGGCGCCCGCTGGCTGGTCGACGGACCACAGACGCGCGAGGACTATATCGACATCTTCTCGCTGCTCGTCGGCAAGAACCATCAGATCCCGCTCGGCGAACACCAGCTGTTTGCCGGCCAGGAAATCCAGAAGGCCGTCAGCCGCTCCTATGGCGAGCATGACCGCCCGAAGGAAGACGGCCTCGTTGCCGTTTGGGAACGCTATGAGAAAGCCGAGGGCAGGATAGAAACGCTTGAGGATGTCGGCGCCTATCTGCATGCGATCAAGCTCGCCGAACCGCGCTTCACCGGCCGCGCCATCAAGAACATCACCGATGCGATCAAGATGCGGGCGATGGATGTCGAACTGCCCGACGCCTGGTTCGAAAGGCCCGACGCTTTCGTCCACAAAAGCTACGATGAGAAGAAGGCGATGATCTCGGAGCTTCGCGGCCCTGTGACCATGGAGATCATCCTGCAGGAGATCAACCGCTACGCCGACAGCGAATTCCGCTATGCCGACAAGTCGGACGATGCCGCGGTGACGGAGATCATCCGCCGCGAGCGCCAGCGTGAGCGCGCAATTGGCGAGATCGAGAAGATGAAGGGGGAGGGGACGTGGTGAGTGGGCGCTTCGATTGCCCCTCATCCGCCCTTCGGGCACCTTCTCCCCGCGAGCGGGGAGAAGGCAACACCGCTCGTGTCGCGCTCCCCCTCTCCCCGCTTGCGGGGAGAGGGTAGGGTGAGGGGGCATCTGCAGATCGCGATGTGGTCAAGGGGGCACAGATGCGGGGTGCGAACCAGACAAGGACAGCAAGGGCAAGAAGCCTTCGAAAGGTCGAGAATGATGCGGAGGCGGCCATGTGGAGCGAATTGCGGGCCCGGCGCCTCGGAGGGTACAAGTTCGTCCGGCAGCTGTCGATCGGACCGTACTTCGCTGACTTTGCCTGCCGCGAGGCGCTCTTGGTCGTGGAAGTCGATGGCAGTCAGCATGCGGACAGTGAATATGATGCGAAACGGAATGCATTTATGAATGCCAATGGTTGGTCAGTCGTTAGGTTCTGGAACGCAGATGTGCTGCGAGAACGCGAAGCCGTGCTCGAAACTCTGATCGCCATCCTTGATGGTCGGATCAACGAAGCCGTTCTCAGTCGCGACCTGACCTACCTTCCGGGGGAGCGGTCGGCATGAACCGCCTCCTCGAAGCCGAGCTCATCTACGGCCGCCTGCTTCCCATCCGCGAGCCGCATCTCGTCGCGCGCTACAACAAGGCGCTCGTCGCCTTCGGCTTGCCCGAGACCAAGCTTGCCGAATTCGACATCGACATCACCGGCTTTTCGCCGCAGGTGGCGCAAGAGCTTGGCGATCCCGATTATCTCGATCCGCTGAAGGTCAACCGGCGCTTCATCATTCTCACGCCGGAGCAAGACAGTCTGCCGGTCGTGCATACGAGCTTTTCCAACACCGCCGGCCTGATGCACGAGTTCTATTCGGCCAATGCGCGGGCGATCCATGCGATCACGCTGAAGGACACGCTCTATGGCGAGATCGAGGACAGTGTCTCGGAGGTCAAGACGCTTGATGACCTGCTGTCGATCAACGAGGTGACGTTCAAGGTGCTGTCGGCCGAAGACCTGCTCGGCAAGGCAGGGCAGCTTCGGCAGCTTTGCGATGCACTGGTGACGAGCCCGGATGCCTGGCGCGACGATACGATGCTGGAGCGTATGGTCGCGCGGGCCAAGGAAACCGGTGACATCCGCCAGAACACCCTGGTGCCGGACAAGCTCGTGTTTCGCCATGATGCCTTCTGGGCCGATCATTTCGGCGGCGTCTTCGTCTTTGTCGATGAGAAAATCACCACTGTGATCTGCGATCCGGCGGCACCCGGCTTCCGCCGGTCGAGGCCGTGGCAGGTCAGCTACATCTCGATCCAGGATACAGCGCAGGTCGGGGAGTTCCTGGCACGAACGGGCCGCATCGAGTTGCCGCGGGCAAGCTGGGTCGAGAGTTCCGGCCTCTTTGCCCATCGCCTCGAAATGGCGCTGTTGTCCGTTGCTGCCAGCCTCGATCCGATGCCTGATCTGACACGTATCGACGCCGTCTGGATGCAGACCTTCCTGCATCGCAACGCAAAGGTGATCAACGAGCGCGGCATCTATCCGCTGCTGCAGGAAGCGCAACGCACGCTGTCGCGGACCGGAAATCTGCGCATGGCCGACATCGATCCCAAGCTGAGGCTCTGGCTCGTGCGCGCCGAGCCCGATCATCCCGACCAATGGCTGACGAACCGGCTGATCGCGCATCTGACGCCGGAGGACTTTGTCTCGCGCTTCGTCTTCGACAAGCAGGGCTTCTACCGCGCCTATGACCTCTATCCGGAAGCCTATCGCGATTATGTTGTATCCCGCCTGTCCGACACTTATCTGAAGGACAAGGCCGCCTTCCGCAAACGCCTCTATGGATTAGGAGATGACCATGCTTGACCCGATCATCGCGTTCTTCCAACGCGTCTTTGCCGCCATCGGCCGCGGCATCGGCATGGTGGTCGCCTGGCTGCTCTGGCCGTTTCTGGCTGCTCATGGCTGGTACCGGGATCGCAGCTGGATCATCAAGGGACCGATCCTGGCAGTGCTTGTGCTGCTGGTGGTGCTCTATGGTCAGTTCCTCTACCGCACCCAGGTCTGGTACGCCTTCGATCCGGCCTTTGCGCAGGCCTACAAGTTCGCCGAGCGGACTGTGCCTGCAGGCGCTCCGCTTCCTGATCAGACCAACCGCTGTCAGGACTCGGCCGTCGTCATGATGTCGGCTGCGCTTACCGACCAGAACGTCAACCAGAATACCTGGGTCTCGTCCACGCTGCTTTACAAGCTCGGCCTGTTCGGGCTCGACTGGGATACGACGCCTTTCATGGACAACAAGGCCTCGTTCCAGCGCGGCGTGAACCAGGTCGTGCGCCGGACCGCCATTCAGCTCGCCGACAATCTCGGACGTGTGCGTGGCACGTCGGGCATCAACAACGATCTGCAGGATGCGCGCGGCAACATCCAGTTCGACGAGAGCACCTGGTATTTCGGCACCGATCCTTTCGGCTTCAAGACGCCGACGCCCAGCTATTACCGTGCGGCCGTCGAAAGCTGGAACCGCTTCAACACGTCGCTCGCCAGCTGTGAAGCGGTGTTCGATACGCGTTCGGACAACCTGCTGCAGCTGCTGGATGGTATGGCGAGCGATCTCGGCAATACTTCCGACATCCTGCGCCGCCGCTCGGAGGAGTTCAATGCGGGATGGTTCGATACCCGTGCCGACGACCGCTTCTGGTTCGCCTATGGGCAGCTTTATGCGCAGTATGCCATCCTGCAGGCAACCCGCGCCGATTTCGGCGAAGTCATCCGCGAACGCAATCTGACGGCCATCTGGACCGAACTCGAACGTCAGCTGCAGGGTGCGCTGCGGATCCAGCCCGCGATCATCTCGAATGGCCGCGAAGACGGCTGGATCATGCCGACACATTTGGCGACCATGGGCTTCTATATCCTGCGCGTCCGCTCCAACATGGTCGAAATCCGCGCCATCCTCGATCGTTGATATGTGGCTTATCGCTCGCCCGCCGCTTCGGCTGCGGGCGAGCGCCGCTTGTCCACCGCCGCCCAATCCGCTCCACCGACATGCGCTTGCCACCGCCGCGCATATGCAGTAAGCATATTCTGAGGTACGTACCTCATTTGCGCTCGCTAGGCTCGTGATCGACAATGCGAGGCCGCTGCGGTGAGGTGGGTCAATGCTGCGTGGGAGGCGCTGTCATGTCGACTTTGGAACTTCAATCGGATTTCTTGATCAAGGACGCGGCATCGCTTCGCAGTCTTTACGATCAGACCCATGCGCTGGCGCTGCAGAAGCAACGCCAAGCGCTCGGCCCGAACGCTCAAGCCTTCATCCGCCGTTCGCCGTTTCTCTGCATCGGCACGCAAGGGAACGAGGGCAAGGCCGATGTCAGCCCGCGCGGCGATGCGCCGGGCTTCGTGCATATTCTCGACGACAGGACACTGGCCATTCCGGATCGACCGGGCAACAACAGGCTCGATACGCTCGACAATATCCTCGCCAATCGCTCGGTTGGGCTGCTTTTTCTGATACCGGGATTTGACGAAACCTTGCGGGTCAATGGACGGGCCCAGCTGACGACGCAGCAGGATCTCCTGGAGGCGATGGCCGTCGGCGAGCGGCTCCCGAAACTCGCCATCGTGGTCGAGGTGGACGAAGTTTTCCTGCACTGCGCCAAGGCATTCCGGCGATCGCATCTCTGGGATCCGGCGAGCATTCAGGATCGCAGCGAGATGCCATCGCTAATGCAGATGATCCTCGCCGATACCACGGGTGCTCCTGACGACCCCGAGGCCATGACGAAGATGGACGAAAATCTAGAGATCGCCTACCGCCAGACGATGTACTGAGGCGTGCTTAGCCTCAGCTGATGATCTTCAGCCGGATTGCCTTGGCGACCAGCTGGGTGCGATTGACGCAATCGAGCTTGCGGATGGCATTGGTCATGTAGGCGTTGACCGTGTGGTCCGAGAGCGAAAGGATCTGGCCGATCTCCAGCGATGTCTTGCCCTGAGCGGTCCAGCGGACGACCTCGAGCTCGCGGGCCGAGAGAACATTGGTGTTGCTGGCGGTGCGCCGCATGCGGTCGAAGACGTCGAAGGCCTGGATGCTCAGCATCGACAGTTCGTTGATCTCGGCCAGCGCCAGCGGGCCGCGATCGCCGTCGTAGCGCACGACAAACCGGCTGCCGTCGACGGAGTATACCGAGAACAGCACGCCCGATATCATTCGGAACTTGCGCATCAGGGCTGCGAATTCCGTCGGGCAGTCGAAGGTCGGGGAGGTGCCGTCCGGGCCGATCGTCCAGGAATTATGCATGATCGAGCGGGTGATATGGGGAACCGTCGGGCAATGCTTGAGGAATTCTTGGCGGTCGAATTCGCGGCAATACTCGACCGGCAGCGTCGTTTCCCGCACCAGCGGACCCACGAGCCGGTCCTGCGCGGTGGGAGCCGTCGCCAGTGTCACATAATCCAGGTCGTATTCGCGTGCCGCACGTGACCAGCTGTCCATCAGTTCGGCGCGATTCTGACAGCTCCCGATATCCTGGCTCAAGAGCGTCTGTCTTTCTGGCAACATTTTATCAATTTCGAAAGTTGACAACGAAGCGGAAGTTTACGAGCAATATATCAGTCCGGCCGAAAAGCTAGCGATTTTTCGGGGCTTGTCACTATTAATATGACTAATTTCTCACCCTTGCTACTCAAAATAGCGTTTGCCTGTTATGATGATGTTTATACAGGCAGACTGGACACCGCCTTCACTTCTTCCATCACCGCATATGTGTGCGTTTCGCGAACGCCGGGCAGTGGCAGGATCACCTCGGACAGAAACTGGCGATAGGCTTCCATGCCTGCAACCCGGGCTTTGACCAGATAGTCGAAGCCGCCGGCGACCATGTGGCATTCCATGACATCGTCGGAACGTTTGACCGCAGCCGCGAAGGTGTCGAACACGTCGGCCGTCGTGCGGTCCAGTTTCACTTCGATGAAGACCAGAAGGTTGCGGCCGAGCTTCTGCGGTGAGAGCATCGCCATGTAGCCGGTGATGTAACCTTCGCGGGTCAGGCGCCGGACGCGTTCGGCGGTCGCCGTCGGTGACAGGTTCACCCGTTCGGCAAGCTCGATATTGGTCAGCCGACCCTCCGCCTGCAGCGCTCGGAGGATCTTGCGATCGAGGCGGTCCAGTTCCTTGCTCATTCTCTACGAAACTCCATTTTCCTAGTGAATATGCCAGAATAGTTACTGAAGAATAGTGGGAAATCCCGCAAATCAGGCGATATGTTGCCGATAACACGGAGGTGACAATGATCAAGGCAGCCATGACAGATTTTCCGCGCTTCGAAGCCCCCTATGCGGGCGATGACGACCAGCTCATCCGCCATTTTGCGTCGCGCCTGTCGCTGTCGGAGAGCCAGAACGGCGCCATCGACCGCCGCGCCACCACCTATATCGAGGCCATCAGGGACAACTCCGGCTCGATCGGAGGCGTCGAAGATTTCCTCCGCGAATACGGGTTGTCGACGCGTGAAGGTCTGGCCCTGATGGTGCTCGCCGAAGCGCTCTTGCGCGTGCCCGATGCGCTGACCCAGGATCGGCTGATCGAAGACAAGCTGAAAGAGGGTGGCTGGAGCGAACACGAGGCGCATGGCGACAGCTGGTTCGTCTCGGCCTCTGCCTGGGCGCTCGGTCTGTCGGCCCGCGTCATCCGTCCCGGCGAGACGCCTGAGGGTGTCATGCGTGGCCTCGTGAAGCGCCTCGGCCTGCCCACCGTACGCTCCGCCACCAAGCAGGCGATGCGTTTCCTCGGCCATCATTTCGTGCTCGGCGAAACAATCAAGGATGCGCTGTCGCGCGCTGCCAAGAGCGAAGAGCGCGGCTACCGCCATTCCTTCGACATGCTGGGCGAGGGCGCCCGCACCGCTGAAGACGCCAAGCGTTACTTCCAGTCCTATGCCAGCGCCATCGAGGCGATCGGCGCGCATATGGCCAAGCATGGCAAGAGCCAGCAGCTGCCAAACCGCATGGGCATTTCGGTGAAGCTCTCGGCGCTGCATCCGCGCTATCTCGCGACCCATCGCGACCGCGTCATGCGCGAACTGGTGCCGGATCTGTTGAAACTTGCGCAGATGGCCAAGGCGCATCAGCTCAACTTCACCGTCGATGCCGAAGAGGCCGACCGTCTCGAGCTGTCGCTCGATGTCATTGCTGCCGTTTTCGCCGATCCGTCGCTATCAGGCTGGGACGGTTTCGGTCTCGCCATCCAGGCCTATCAGAAGCGCGCGCCGCAGGTGATCGACTATATCGACAGCCTCTGCCAGCAGTATGGTCGCCGGATGATGGTGCGGCTCGTCAAGGGCGCCTATTGGGACACTGAAGTGAAGCGTGCCCAGGAGCGTGGTCTCGACGATTACCCGGTCTGGACCCGCAAGCAGGCAACCGATTTGTCCTACCTGCATTGCGCGGCCAAACTCATGGAAAAGCGCGCGCGCATCTTCCCTCAGTTTGCCACCCACAATGCGCTCACCGTCTCGACGATCATCGAGCTTGCCGGTGCCGATCGCTCCGGCTTCGAGTTCCAGCGCCTGCATGGCATGGTCGAGGCCCTCTACGACGCACTGCTTTCGGGCAATGACCGCATCGCCTGCCGCATCTATGCACCTGTCGGCGGATACCGTGACCTGCTCGCCTATCTCGTTCGCCGTCTGCTCGAAAACGGCGCGAACTCGTCCTTCGTTGCGGTGGCCGGTGACAAGAACATCCCGGTTACGGCACTTCTGGAGCGGCCGACCGAAAAGCTCGGCTTGAGCAATGGCCAGAGCGCCCGCCACAGCCAGATCCCGATGCCCCTCGGCCTTTACGGCGACCGCAAGAACAGCGCCGGCTTCGAATTCGGTCATCGCGACAATCTTGAGCGTTTGATGGCCCGGATCAGTCAGCCGATCGCACAGGTCGCGGCCCGTCCTCTGGTGCCGGGTGCAACCGGCGCCACCACCGAGGAGCCCGTGCTGTCGCCGGCCGATCGCGCCCGCAAGGTCGGCACCGTGCGCAACGCAACGCCCGCCGATGTTGACCGTGCCTTTGCCGCCGGCCGCCAAGGGTTTGCCAGCTGGTCGCGGGTCTCGGTCGAGGAGCGCGCTGCCACCCTCGACAAGCTTGCCGATCTGCTGGAGGCCGATCGCGACCGGTTGCTGGCGCTTCTGGCGCTCGAGGCCGGCAAGACACTGGACGATGGTGTTGCCGAAATCCGTGAGGCCGTCGACTTCTGCCGCTACTATGCCAACCAGGCCCGCAAGCAGTTCGGCGAAGCCGAAGTCATGCCCGGCCCGACGGGAGAGCTCAACCGTCTCTCCTGGCGCGGCCGCGGCGTCTTCGCCTGCATTTCGCCCTGGAACTTCCCGCTTGCGATCTTCCTCGGCCAGGTCTCGGCGGCCCTGGTTGCCGGCAATGCCGTTGTCGCCAAGCCGGCACCGCAGACGCCGCTGATTGCCTTTGAAGCCGTGAAGCTCTTCCATCAGGCGGGCGTTCCCGAAGATGTGCTGATGTTGCTCCCGGGTGGCGGCGAAGTCGGAGCCGCGATCGCGGCCCACCCGCGGCTTGCCGGCGTTGCCTTTACCGGCTCGACGGCGACGGCTCAGGCGATCAACCGCACGCTCGCTGCCAAGAACGGCCCGATCGTGCCGCTGATTGCCGAAACCGGCGGCATGAACGCCATGATCGTCGACGCGACGGCGCTTGCCGAACAGGTGGCCGACGATGTCGTGATGTCCGCCTTCCGCTCGGCCGGCCAGCGCTGCTCGGCGCTCCGCATCCTCTATCTGCAGGAAGACATTGCCGACGGCATGCTGGAGATGATCGAGGGTGCTGCCCGCGAACTCAATCTCGGCAATCCGCTCGACATCACCACCGATATCGGCCCTGTCATCGACGAGAAGCAGAAGGCGATGCTGGAGGGCCATGTCGCCGACATGAAGCGGACGCAGAAGGTACGCTATGCCGGCAAGGTGCCGGCGTCCGGCAACTTCTTTGCCCCGCATATCGTCGAGCTCGATCGCCCCGAGGTTCTGACCAAGGAAATCTTCGGTCCCGTGCTTCACGTCGTGCGCTGGAAGGCCAAGGCGCTGGACCAGGTCATCGCCTCGATCGATGCGACAGGCTATGGCCTGACACTTGGCGTGCACAGCCGCATCGAGGCGACCATCCGCACAGTCACCGAAGCGCTCGACACCGGCAACATCTACGTCAACCGCAACATGATCGGTGCGGTCGTCGGCACACAGCCCTTCGGCGGTTCGGGCATGTCCGGCACCGGCTTCAAGGCGGGTGGTCCCGCCTATCTCAGCCGCTTTGCGGTCGAACAGGTGATGTCGGTGAACACCGCCGCTGCCGGCGGCAATGCCAGCCTGATCGCGATCGGCGAGGGCTGATCGTCAATAGAAAACCCGCCTGCAAAGGCGGGTTTGTCCGGTGTTTCGAGAGAGGGCAGCCAGCGCGGAGATCTCAGATCTTGTCTGCGTCGCTGCCCTTCTTCTTGCCGTTCATCATGACCTCCAGATAGCCGAGCATCACCGCCGAGACGACGAAGGCGAGGTGAATGATGGTCAGCCACATCAGCTTGCCGTCGGTATACTGGTTGGCGTTCAGGAAGACCTGCAGCAGGTGGATCGACGAGATCGCTACGATCGAGGACGCGACCTTGATCTTCAGGCTGCCGGCATCGAGCTTGCCGAGGAAAGACACCTCGTCGTTTGCCTCGTCGAAGCGGCTGACGAAATTCTCGTAGCCGGAAATCATCACCATGACGATCAGGCTCGCAACCAGCGCTGCATCGATCAGCGCCAGCATGGCGAGGATCATCTCGAAGTCCTCGTAGACGAAGACATTCTGGGCAATCTTCAGGAACTTGTAGCCGAAGGAAACCGCATAGACGCCGAGGGCCGCGACCAGGCCGAGATAGAAGGCGACCAGGATCCAGCGGCTCGACAGGATGATTTTCTCGATCAGCAGTTCCAGCGATTTCATGGCGGCATCCTCTCGGCGGGCAATTGTTGCGGCGCAAATATTACATCACTGCCGGCTTCGACAAGAGGGTGGTTCCATCGCGGGTCGGTTTTAGACCGGTGGATTTCGTTTTGAAAAAAGTCGGCCGCCCTGCTTGCCATCGCGCCCGCGCCGTCCGATCCTCCGGACCAATGAAAAGGGGCGGGGAAACACATGGCAGTGGCATCGGATATCGACATCGCGCGCGCGGCTTCCAAGCGGCCGATCCAGGAGATCGGCTGCAAACTCGGGATACCCTCCGACAGTCTCATCCCTTACGGCCACGACAAGGCGAAGATCTCGGCGGCCTTCATCGAGGGGCTGTCTGATCGGCCGGACGGCAAGCTGATCCTGGTGACCGCGATCAATCCGACGCCGGCGGGCGAGGGCAAGACGACCACTACGGTCGGGCTCGGCGATGGCTTGAACCGCATCGGCAAGAAGGCCGTCATCTGCATTCGCGAGCCTTCGCTCGGTCCCTGTTTCGGGGTAAAGGGCGGAGCAGCGGGCGGCGGTTATGCTCAGGTCGTGCCGATGGAGGACATCAACCTGCATTTTACCGGTGACTTCCACGCGATCACTTCGGCCCACAATCTGCTGTCCGCCCTGATCGACAATCACATCTATTGGGGCAACGAACTCGATATCGACACACGGCGCATCACCTGGCGGCGGGTGATCGACATGAACGACCGGGCGCTGCGCCAGATCGTGACCTCGCTCGGCGGCGCTTCGAATGGTTTCCCGCGCGAGGCGGGTTTCGACATCACAGTTGCGTCTGAAGTCATGGCGATCCTCTGTCTTGCCACGGATCTCGAAGACCTGGAGCGGCGGCTGGGGCAGATCATCATCGGGTATCGTCGCGACAAGTCGCCCGTCTTCGCGCGGGACCTCAAAGCCGATGGCGCGATGGCCGTGCTCTTGAAGGAGGCGCTGCAGCCGAACCTCGTGCAGACGCTGGAGAACAATCCGGCGCTCGTGCATGGCGGCCCCTTCGCCAATATCGCCCACGGCTGCAATTCTGTCGTGGCGACCAAGACCGCCCTCAAGCTTGGCGATTACGTCGTAACGGAAGCTGGCTTCGGCGCCGATCTCGGGGCGGAGAAATTCTTCGACATCAAGTGCCGCAAGGCGGGGCTCAAGCCCTCCGCCGTCGTCATCGTCGCGACGGTCAGGGCGCTGAAGATGAATGGCGGTGTGGCGAAGGAGGATCTCTCCCGGGAGGATGTTGCATCCGTCGAACGCGGTGCCGTCAACCTTGCCCGGCATCTGGAAAACCTCGCCAAGTTCGGCGTGCCGGCCGTTGTTGCGATCAATCACTTCACCACCGATACCGATGCTGAAATCGCAGCCGTGAAGGCTGTCGCTGCGGGTCTCGGCGCCGAAGCGGTGCTCTGTCGCCACTGGGCTGATGGTTCTGCCGGAATTGCAGCGCTCGCTGAGGCCGTCGTGCGCATTGCCGAGACACCGTCCGGTTTCCATCCGCTCTATCCGGATGCCATGCCGCTCTTCGCCAAGATCGAACGCATTGCCACGGAAATCTATCGGGCAGGTGAGGTCACCGCAGACAAGGTGGTGCGCGACCAGCTCGCGGACTGGGAGCGGCAGGGCTATGGCAATCTTCCGGTCTGCATTGCCAAGACGCAGTATTCGTTCTCCACCGATCCGACACGCCGCGGCGCGCCCGAGGGGCATAGCGTGCATGTCCGCGAGGTGCGCCTGTCGGCTGGTGCTGGTTTCATCGTCGCGATCACCGGCGAGATCATGACCATGCCCGGTTTGCCACGCGTGCCGTCTTCGGAGCGCATCCGACTTGATGAGAGCGGGGCGATCGAGGGCCTCTTCTAGCACCCACAAAAATCGACCGGCTGCTTGTGATTTTTTCGCCACGGTGATGGCGATCCCAATTCATGCTCAAGATTATCATGTTTTATATGTTGACTCGGATCATCATGTTTTATACGGCGTGATTACGGCGGAAACAACCTTTCCGCCCTGCTTTTGACGCAATCCCATTCGGCCGACCCGCTCCCATCCCCGGAAGCGGGAACCCCTTTCTGCGGCCATCGAAAGGACGACACGCATGCGCTCCCGGTCCCTCCGCCCCATCCTGCTTGCCTGCACGGCACTGGCAGCCATCACCTCTCTTGCGCCGGCGCAGGCCCAGACCGCCGCCGCGACGACCACGGCCAATGCTGGCGAAACGCAGCTTCAGACGATCGTGGTCAAGGGCAAGCGGGTGAAAGCCGGATCGGTCGCGGATACGCCTTTGGCCACGGAGACGACGGCTGATGACATCAGGCAGAAGGAAATCAAGGACCTGAGCGATCTCGGCAATACGACCGAAGCCGGTATCGATTTCATCAAGGCGAAGCCTGGCAGGGCAGGCGGTCTCTTCATCCGTGGCCTGACCGGTGCGCGCGTGGCTGTTCTCGTCGACGAGATCCCGGTGCCTTTCCTCCAGAGCATCGCACGGACCGGCAGCAGCTCGCCGACGACTGGCATCAACGGTCAGCCGGACAGCTTCGACGTGGATTCGCTTGGCGGTCTCGACGTGCTGCGGGGTGCCGATTCCAGCAAGGTCGGCTCGGGGGCGCTTGGGGGAGCGCTGGCCGCCCGCACGCTGGAACCGGAAGATCTGATCGGCGAAGGCAGGGACTGGGGCGGGGTCGCCAAGACCGGTTATGACAGCGAAGACAAGAGCTTCAGCAATTCTGTTGCGGTCGCGAAGCAGGTGGAAAACACATCGGTGCTCTTTCAGGGCTCCTACACCCGCGGTCATGAAACCGACAATCAGGGCACGGCAGATATCTATGGTAGCTCCCGTACCGAGCCGAACCCGATGGATTTCGTCCGCAACAATCTGCTCTTCAAGTTCCGTCACAAGCTGGAAGGCGGTCACACGGTCGGCTTGACGGCCGAGCGCTACGACTACACGAGCGACAGCAACCTGAAGACCCTGCAGTCGTCGACGTTTACTGCCGCCAATGCCGCAACCACCTTCCGCCCGGATGCCTATTTCGGCTGGGACGATGTCCGACGCGAGCGTGTGTCACTTGATTACGCTTATGAGGCGCCGTCGACGGATACCCTTGTGCAGGCGGCAAGCCTGCGCCTTTACTGGCAGCAATTGACGAAGGATGCCGGCTCGTCGGGGCTTCGCAACAGCGGCACGCAGTATCTGCGCGGCAACGAGGCGCAGGAAGACGACATCGGGATCATCGGCTCGCTCGTTTCCGAATTCGATACCGGCAGCCTTAGCCATCAACTGCGTCTGCGCGGCAATGCCACGACATTCGAAACGCACCAGTACATCGCCGTCTTCCCCGCTACGACGACCACTCTCTCCCAGTCGGACGCGCCGGATGTTGATGGCACGACGATCGGCTTCTCGGTGGAAGATCAGATCAGCTTCGGAGACAGCGGCTTTTCGCTCACCCCGGGCATTCGCTTCGACTTCCATGACTACGAGCCCCAGGACAGCGCTGCCTATCGGAACAACACCGGCTATGCGGCCTTTGGCCTGCCGAAGTCGTTCAGCGACAGCAACTTCTCGCCCAAGCTTCTCGCCGAATACCAGATCAATGAAAGCGTCGGCATCTTTGCCCAGTGGGCGATGGCCTATCGCGCGCCGACCGTCGACGAACTCTACGGCAACTTCACCAATACGCTCGGTGGTTATGCCAGCATCGGCAATCCCAATCTCGAAGCCGAGACAGGACATGGCTTCGAAGTCGGTGGCAAGTGGGACACGGGTGACTTCAACGGCAGCGTTACCCTGTTCCACAATATGTACGACAACTTCATCAACAACGTGACCCGCGTGGGTGTTGCGCCACAGCCAGCGAGCCTGTTCACTTACGAGAATGTGCGCGATGCCCGTATCTCCGGCGCGGAAATTAAGGCGCGCAAGGATTTCGCCAATGGCTTCTTCGCCGAGGGCTCGGTGGCTGTCGCCTATGGTGAATATGGAGACACCAATGCGCGGCTTCGCAGCGTCGCCCCGCTCAAGGCGATCCTCGGCATCGGTTACGAACAGGAAACCTGGGGTACCCAGCTGACCGGCATCTTCTCAGCTGCGATGCCGGATGACCACGTCGCCAATACCTTCGATGCGCCCGGCTATGGGATCTTCAACGTGTCGGGCTGGTGGGAACCGGAAGCAGTGAAGGGCCTGCGCATTCAGGCGGGTGTCTACAACATCTTCGACAAGACTTACTGGAACGCCGTTGGCGTCGAATCCGTCAACCCGAACGCTGCAAGCTCTGCCAATCAGCCCGTGGCCTTCTATTCGGAAGCCGGAACGACCTTCAAAATCTCGCTCACGCAGAAGTTCTGAGCTCTTTAGTACCAATCCCAGGACAAGGCGGCGCAGCGATGCGTCGCCTTTTCTCGTTTTCGCTCACCGGCAATACCGAAAGCCGCTCTTTCGCTCGACCACGTCCAGATGCATGTGGTCCTGGTGGGTCGGGTCGCTGCCGGGGGAGAGCACGGTGGTGAAATAGAGACAGGCGATGGCGTTGAAGGCGCGCTGGAAGGCTGCTTCTGCCGTGCCGTCGTCCTGTTTGGCGATCATTACCGGCTCTTCCCTGTCGCCGAAACGCAGGCCCGCAATGTCGATCGCATTGCCATAGGCATGTTCAGAGACCTTGCCGGTCTCCGCGTTGTTACGGTTGCGGCAGACATAGCCCGAGGCCTGGAGAATGCCGGTGAGCTTCGGTTTGTCCTGGAACGCGGTCTCTGCCGCGGGTTTCAGCATGTCTCGGGTCATCCTGGCAAGCTGCAGCGCGGTTTCACAACGGATGGTCGCCTCGGGCTCGAGCGTCACGTCGGGCAACAGCTTTGTCACGGTGATCGGTGCCGCGATGCCGCAGCCTGTCTCGTCATCGATCGCCGGTTTCTCCTCGAACGTGGCGCCGATGGCCTTGAGATCGACAAGGCAGGCGGCCAGTGCCTTTGTGTCCTCCGGCTGCGGTGGCGGATCGGAGGGCGGCTGCGGCTTTGCGGTTTCCTCCTCCTTCTGCGTGTCCGTCGCGCCGTCGGCTGCGGGTGGACTTGCATCTTTTGCGTCAGCCGCCGGTTCCGCAGCCTTGGGCGGCAGGTCCGGTCCCTGCGCGTCTTGGGCGTTCCCGTCGTCCGCTTCGGGCTTTTCAGGATCGGCTGCGGGTGGTGTCGGCTTGTCCTGCGGGGTCGGGACGTCTTCGGGCCGGGCGGCCTCGTCCGCTGGCGCCTCGGAAGGTGGCTCTGCCGCGGGCGCTGCGCTCTCCGGCCGTTTGTCGGGCAGGGGGCCGCTTGCGGGCAATTGCAGGCCGGTCAGGGAAGGCCAGGCCAGAAAGAGAAGGGCCATGAGCTTCGATATCGTCTTCGTCATCTCGTCTCCCTGTTCCCCAGTCCCCGGGTCAAAAAGGCGCGAGCCGCCGAAAAGTTCATCATCGAAGCCGATCAAAACGCCCTTGCTAAGGCGCCGGCTCCACGGTATTCGTTTGCGCATGAAGATCGTTTCGCAGAACATTGCATGGTGGTGGGCACGCTAACGCGGCCTTGACCAGTCATGTCTTCAGACGATTGACCCCAAAGCCGCCCGGAAACACTCCTGAGGCGGCTTTTTCGTATTCAAGGCCTGGGGAGACGGGCCTCGAAGAGTGGAGAAGGACAAATATGTCGACGATTTTGCAGGAAGACGGCTCGGAAGCCTATCAGACGCGCGGTGGCGTGACCGTCACGCGCAAGCGCCGGCCGACGCCTTATGCCGATGCCATCTCCACCTATGTCGACAAGCTCGACGAGCGTCGCGGTGCGGTCTTCTCGTCGAACTATGAGTATCCGGGCCGCTATACCCGCTGGGACACGGCCATCGTCGATCCGCCGCTCGGCATTTCCTCCTTCGGCCGCAAGGTCTGGATCGAGGCCTATAACGGCCGCGGCGAAGCGCTGCTCGCCATGATCGCCGAGGCACTCGCTTCCGTCGAGGATCTGGCACTCGGCGCCCGGACCGCAACGCGTCTCGATCTCGACGTCAAACTGCCGTCCCGCGTGTTCACCGAGGAAGAGCGCTCGAAAATGCCGACGGTCTTCACCGTCCTGCGTGCCATCACCGCGCTGTTCTACTCGGAGGAAGATTCCGCGATCGGCCTCTTCGGCGCCTTCGGCTACGATCTGGCCTTCCAGTTCGATGCCATCGACCTGAAGCTCGTCCGTCCGGATGATCAGCGCGACATGGTGCTCTTTTTGCCGGACGAGATTCTGGTCGTCGACCATTACTCGGCCAAGGCCTGGATCGACCGCTACGACTTCACCAAGGGTGACGTCACCACCGTCGGTCAGTCGGAAGAGATTGCGCCCGAACCCTTCCAGCATACCGATACGATCCCGCCGCGCGGCGATCATCGCCCAGGCGAATATGCCGAACTCGTCACCAAGGCGAAGGAAAGCTTCCGCAAGGGCGATCTGTTCGAGGTCGTTCCCGGCCAGAAGTTCATGGAGCGCTGTGATAGCAAGCCATCGCAGATCTCGAAGCGGCTGAAGGAAATCAATCCGTCGCCCTATTCCTTCTTCATCAATCTCGGAAACCAGGAATATCTCGTCGGCGCTTCGCCGGAGATGTTCGTCCGCGTGAACGGCCGCCGCATCGAGACCTGCCCGATCTCGGGCACCATCAAGCGCGGTGCGGATCCGATCGAGGATTCCGCCCAGATCCTGAAGCTCCTCAACTCCAAGAAGGACGAGAGCGAGCTCACGATGTGCTCCGACGTCGACCGCAACGACAAGAGCCGCGTCTGCGAGCCCGGCTCGGTCAAGGTCATCGGCCGCCGCCAGATCGAGATGTATTCGCGCCTCATCCATACTGTGGACCATATCGAAGGACGTCTCCGCGACGGCATGGACGCCTTCGACGGCTTCCTGTCCCATGCCTGGGCGGTCACCGTGACAGGTGCGCCGAAGCTCTGGGCCATGCGTTTCATCGAGGCGCATGAAAAGAGCCCGCGCGCCTGGTACGGCGGCGCGATCGGCATGGTCGGCTTCAACGGCGACATGAACACGGGTCTGACGCTGCGCACCGTGCGTATCAAGGATGGTATCGCCGAGGTGCGTGCCGGTGCGACGCTGCTCAACGACAGTGATCCGCAGGAAGAAGAAGCCGAAACCGAACTGAAGGCCTCCGCCATGATCGCCGCCATTCGCGATGCGAAATCCGATCCGAAGTCGAAGCGCGGTGTCGCGCGCGTCGGCGAGGGGGTCAACATCCTGCTCGTCGACCACGAGGATTCGTTCGTCCACACGCTCGCCAACTATTTCCGCCAGACCGGTGCGACCGTGAACACGGTCCGTACACCGGTGCCGGAAGAGATCTTCGATCGGCTCAATCCCGATCTCGTGGTGCTTTCGCCCGGACCCGGATCACCGACCGATTTTGACTGCAAGGCAACGATCAAGAAGGCCAGGGCCCGCGAGCTGCCGATCTTCGGCGTCTGCCTCGGTCTGCAGGCGCTCGCCGAAGCCTATGGTGGGGAGCTGCGTCAGCTCGCAGTTCCCATGCATGGCAAGCCCTCGCGCATTCGCGTGCTCGAACCCGGCCTCGTTTTCTCGGGACTTGGCAAGGAAGTCACGGTCGGCCGCTACCACTCGATCTTCGCCGATCCGGCAACGCTGCACCGCGATTTCATGATCACCGCTGAAAGCGAAGACGGCACGATCATGGGCATCGAACACGCGAAGGAACCGGTCGCGGCCGTACAGTTCCACCCGGAATCGATCATGACCCTCGGCGGCGACGCCGGCATGCGGATGATCGAAAACGTCGTGGAGAAGCTCGCAAAGCGGAAGAAGGTCAAGGCGGCCTAAGAGGACGTGGTTGGGGGGCGCCGCGGCGCCTCCGAAGCTCTGTTTGACAGCCCCCGCACTCCGTTGCACAGTTTCTGTGTGCCACGTTGCCAGGAAGCCGTGATCCGATGAACAAGGTTGTTTTGACCACCGAAATCGATGGTGCCCTTAATGAGGCGCTGGAAGAAATTGCGCGGTTTGAACATCGGTCGTCGGCAGAACTGGCGGACCAAGCTATCCGCAATCTCGTCGAAGAACGGATAGCTACGCGCGAACTGCTGTATCAAGGGCTTCGTCTTGTCGATGGGGGCGATGTGAAGGCAGTGGACAGCGCCGACATTCACGCTTGGCTCCTTTCGGATGAGGACGAATTTCCGGCGGCTCGCTGACTCCATGCGGCTCCGCTATTTGCCGACCTCCGAACTTGGCCTCCGCTGGATGCGCAGCTACTATCGGAGCCATCCGCAACTCGATGTGGTCGCGGCATCGGCTGCGCTTGCCATGGCTGAGCAAACCATCCTGAGCTATCCTGAGAGCGCCGCACGCTTCGAGGATTTTGATCGGGTTAGAGAGTATCATATTCGTGGCACGCCTTTTTCACTGCTCTACGCGATCACCCCTGACGAGGTCCTTGTCATCGACATCCGAGACGCGCGCGGCCAGAGGAGTGCCGAGATCCTTCGGAAGTTCGTGGCAGATCTTGGCCCGTCATCGTTCGATATGTGAATGAGCCACCTGTGCACACCCCACATCCCGCCTTGACCTCGCCTTAACGCTTCGGCATTACGCTGCAACTCACACCGAACCGCCCGCTTTGCCGGGCGGTTTTGTCGTTTCTGGAATTGCGTCTGCAATTCACTCGCATCTGCAGGGAAGAAGGCCATGGTGGCTCAGGAAAACAATCTCGTTCGGCGGCTTGCCCTGTTCGGCATTCCGCTGGCCTTCGGGGTCATGGGGCTGAAGCTGCTCGCCTGGTGGGTGACGGGCTCGGTTGCACTGCTGTCCGATGGCCTGGAATCGACCGTCAATGTCATTGCCGCCTTCATCGCCTATTTCGTCATCCGCTACGCGCAGAAGCCGGCCGACGACGACCATCCCTACGGTCACCACAAGGCAGAATATCTGTCGGCTGTTCTCGAAGGGGTGCTGATCGTCGTTGCGGCGCTGCTGATCATCCGCGAGGCGGTTCCCGCGCTGCAGAACCCAACGCTGCCCGACGCGCCGTATCTTGGACTTGCCATCAACGGACTGGCCGCCGTCATCAATGCCGCCTGGGCAACGCTGCTCATTCGTGTTGGCCGCAGTCACCGGTCGCCGGCCCTGTCGGCCGATGGCCAGCATATCATGTCCGACGTCGTGACCTCGATCGGCGTTATCATCGGCCTCGTGCTGGTGCTTGCGACCGGCTATGCCATCCTCGATCCGGTGCTCGCCATCCTCGTTGCGCTCAACATCATCTGGCAGGGCTGGAAGGTGATTGCGCAGTCCGTCGCCGGCCTCATGGATATCGCCGTGTCGCCCCAGGAGGACGAAGCCATCCGCCAGGCGATCAAGGAAAATTCGCAAGGTTCCCTTGGCGTCCATTACCTGCGTTCGCGCCGCGCGGGCGCTGCCACCTTCGTCGCCTTCGATCTGGTCGTGCCCTCGAAGATGACCGTTCGCGACGCGCATCTGATTTGCGACCGGCTGGAAATGGCGGTCCACAAGGCGGTCCCCGGTACCCGCGTCACCATTCACGTGGAGCCTGAGAACGAGATGGCGCATGGCGCCGGGATCGAACTCGGGCGTTGAAGGAAAGAGGAATTACGATGAGCACGACCGATGTTTCCGGGCTGGCCCAGCTCGGCCAGAGCGTGGATGCGCCCACAAGCCCCGAGACGGCCGTCATGGAGCGCGTGCCGAACGGCAATGCCGGCACTGATTACGTCGTGCGCTTCACGGCACCCGAATTCACCTCCCTCTGCCCGATGACCGGCCAGCCGGATTTCGCCCATATCGTCATCGACTATATTCCAGGCGACTGGCTGGTGGAATCGAAGTCGCTGAAGCTCTTCCTCTTTGCCTTCCGCAATCACGGTGCCTTCCACGAGGACTGCTCGGTCTATATCGCCAAGCGCATCGTCGAGCTGCTGGATCCCAAATGGCTGCGGATCGGCGCCTACTGGTATCCCCGCGGCGGTATCCCGATCGATGTCTTCTGGCAGACCGGCGAGCCGCCGAAAGGCGTCTGGCTGCCGGAGCAGGGTGTCGCGACCTATCGCGGCCGCGGCTGATTGCAGCCGAGTTGCCGGCTTCGGGTGACTTCGCGCACCCGAAGCGTTAGCGTCGAGGCGTTGTACCCGCTCAGGAGGCGCCCGCATGCCGAAATTTCTCGCCGTCTATACGATGAAGCACGAGGACTTCGAGCGTTTCCGCAGTCTCAGCAAAGCCGAGCAGGATGCGATCGATGCCGAGGGCATTCCGAAGTGGATGGCTTGGGAGGAGCGCAACGCAGCCAAGATCGTCAGTCGCGGCGGTATGGTCGGCAAGACGACGCGGGTCACGCGTGAGGGCATCTCGCCTGCGGCCAATGCGATCTGCGGCTATCTGATCGTCGAGGCGGAGACGGCAGAGGCGGCCGCCCGCCTGTTTCAGGATCACCCGCATATCACCGTGTTTCCCGGCGACGGCGTCGACATCATGCCTTTCGTCACGGAGCCGGAATTCTGACAAGCGCTTCGGCTTTGCGGGAGCTGGCCCGATCGGCTGGCCCGCTCTCGTGTCTCAGACTGTCTGGGCGGCACTGATCGAGGAAACGAAGCGCTTGGTGCGCTCCCGTTCCGGCGCCCGGAAGATCTGATCGGCGCTGCCCATCTCGACCACCTGACCGGCTTCGAGAAAGACCACCTGGCCGGCGATCTTCGAGGCAAGGCGCAGATCGTGGGTGGCGATCACCATGGTCGTGCCTTCGTTTGCCAGCTGGCTCAGCACGTCGACCACCTCACCGGCCAGTTCGGGATCGAGGGCGGAGGTCGGCTCGTCGCACAGAAGGACCTTCGGCGAGGGCGCAAGAGCACGGGCAATTGCCACGCGCTGCTGCTGGCCGCCCGAGAGTTCAGCCGGCCAGGCATCGGCCTTGTGGGCCATTCCCACTTTTTCCAAGAGTTCGAGCGCCCGAGCCTTCGCCTTGTCGCGCGACCATTTCTGCACGGTGATCAGGCCCTCCATGACGTTTTCGATCGCCGTCCTGTGCGGAAAGAGCTGGAAATTCTGGAAGACCATGCCGGTCTCGCAGCGGATCTTCTGCAGTTCCGCAAACGCGACCCGTCGGCCGGGCATGAAGTCGATCGCATGGACCCCGATCTGGACCCTGCCGGATGTCGGCTGTTCCAGAAGGTTGATCGAGCGCAGCAGCGTGCTTTTCCCGCCGCCGGAGGGGCCGACGAGCGCCGTCACGCTGCCTTCGGGCAAAGACAGAGAGATATCGTTGAGGATGGTCGCTTCGCCGAAGCGCTTGACGATATGGGAGAGCGTGATCATCGATTGGCCTCCAGCATGCCGCCGTAGCGGCTGAAGCGGGTTTCAAGCCGCGCCTGCAGTGCAGACAGCACCGAGCTCAGCGCCAGATAGATCAGGGCAGCCTCGATGTAGAGGATCAGCGGCTCATAGGTGGTGGCGACAATGCGCTGGGCGGACTGGAAGAGCTCCGGCACCGTGATGGCGGCGGCGAGCGAGGTGTCCTTCACCAGCGAGATGAAGGTGTTCGACAGCGGCGGCACGGCAACGCGCGAGGCCTGCGGGAGGATCGTCCGGCGCATGGCCTGACCCCAGGTCATGCCGGTTGAATAGGCAGCTTCCCACTGGCCCTTCGGCACCGAGGAAATGGCAGCACGGATGATCTCGGAGGTGTAGGCGCCGACATTCAGCGTGAAGCCGATGAGGGCGGCGGAAAAGGCATCAAGAAGGATGCCGACGCTCGGCAGTCCGTAGAAGATGACGAAAAGCTGCACCAGCAGCGGCGTCCCGCGGATCACCCAGACATAGAAACGTGCCAGCAGCACCAGCGGCTTTGCCGCAAACAGTCGGGTGACGGCGGTGACGAGCCCCAGCGTCAGGCCGAAGGCGAACGAGAGCAAGGTCAGCGGAATGGTGAACTTCACTCCGGCCCAAAGCAGGGTCGGCAGTGAATCGAGCATCAGTTGAAGCCAGTGCGGCATGAAGGCGTCCTTGAAGCTGCGGACTGAAACGGAACGCAGCAGAGACGCTGAGCGCCACTGCTGCGGAGGAACTTCCTATGTATGGGCGAGCCACCGCGCGGCAACACCGCTCTACGGCTCTCGGGTTCGGGCGTTCACCCAACTCCCCCTTGAGGATGAGGTCGGCGCAAAGCTGCGGGTTAAGATGATCCTTCAGGCTCTTGGCGAGGTCATCCCATCCTGGCTTTGCTCCGCCCCTCCTCATGAGGGAAGAGCGGATGTTATTTCGAGACGTCCTGACCGAAATACGTGTCGGCGATCTTCTGATAGGTGCCGTCGGCCTTGATGTCGGCGAGCGCCTTGTTGATCGCGGCGACCAGTTCCGGATCGCCCTTGCGCACGATGATGCCGGAGGCGTCGGCTTCTTCCTTCTCGGCGGCGATCTTCACCGGAGCGTCCGGCTTCTGCTTCTTGAAATCCAGGAAGGAGAGGCTGTCGTTGATCGTCGCGTCGGCGCGGCCGGTCAAAACCAGCTGGATCGACTGGTCGAAGCCATCGGTGCCGACGAGTTCGGCGCCGGCTGCTTCCGCGATCTTGCCGAAGTTGCTGGAGAGCGACTGGGCCGAGGTCTTGCCCTTCAGGTCGTCGAAGCTCTTGATCTCCTCGTTGCCGTCCTTGACGATCAGCACGGCCTTCGAGACGATGTACGGGTCCGAGAAGTCGTACTTCTGCTTGCGGGCTTCGGTGATGCCGACCTGATTGATGACGGCGTCGTAGCGGTTGGCGTCGAGGCCGGCGATCAGGCCGTCCCACTTGCCTTCGACAAACTCAGCCTTCACGCCCAGCTTGTCCGCGACGGCCTGGCCGATCTCGACGTCGAAGCCGACGAGCTTGTTGTCGGCGTTGTGGAAGGTGAAGGGCGCGTAGGTGCCCTCGGTGCCGATCTTGATGACGCCTGCGGCCTTGATCTGGTCGAGGTTTTCGCCAGCTACGGCCGGTGCGAGGATGAGGGTCTGCAGGGCTGCGGCCGCTGCAATCGTCTTGAGCCAGCGCATCGGTATTCCTTTCATTCCATTGTTCGGTGCCATCGTCTTCGCAGATCGCTGTCCCCATGGGATGAGAGAAAAGAGCAAATAAAATAGGCAAATGAGAATATTTTGCTCATTTGGCATCTTGGTTGCTGCGTTCGGCGCGGTCTGTCGGCCGACCGAAACGCAAAACCGCCGCGAAGGTTCCGGTGTGGAACCGGGCTTCGCGGCGGTTAAAGGAAGAGCTGTCAGGCAGGCCCGACAGACGTGTCAGCCGAAGGCGATTGCAGCGCCACCGACGACCGTGGCAAGGCCGAGCACGCGGGCGACCGCGGGGCCGAAGCGCGTGACGCCGAGACCGAGCGCCACACCGGCAAGATGCAGGGCGGCTGTGGCGACGAGGAAGCCGAGGCCGAAGGACAGCGCCCCGGCCGAGCCGAGTTCGCCACCATGGGCATGGCCGTGGAAGAGGGCGAAGAGGCCAACAACGGCAGCCGAGGCTGCGACCGGCGGGCGGACGGCTGCAGCAACCAGCAGGCCGAGGCCGATGACGGAAGCGAGGATCGCCGGCTCAACGAAGGGGAGGGAGACGCCTGCAACGGCCAGACCGAAACCCACGGCCATCATGGTCACGAAGGCTGCGGGCACGGCCCACAAGGCGCGGCCACCGATCTGGCTTGCCCAGACACCGACGGCAACCATGGCCAGGATATGGTCAGCCCCGAAGAGCGGGTGAGAGACGCCGGCCATCAGCGATCCGTGCGCTGCCGGATCAAGGTGGGCAAAGGCGGGGGCTGCGGCTGCTGCAAACAGGGCGGCGGTAAGTGAAAGGCGTTTCAACATGTCTTTTCGTCCCTCTAATTGGTCGACTCAAGGCGGCCGGAATTCGGTCCCGCCGATCGTCCCCATAAACCATGGCTGACCCTAGCGTAACCCGTCCGCAGATGTCCACGGCAAAGGATTGCGCAAACCTACGTCGATTGCCGGGGGTGAGCCGTGGCGTCTGCGGCACGCTGTTGTGCAGGACCGACAGTAGAACGGGCGGTTACTTCAGGCACTACATCGGCGGGGCTCGTTCGGCATTTTCTGTGTCTCATTTGTGCATCGCTGCCTCGCCAAAATTGGGGGATATTTCCGGATGAGTCAGTTGTTATTGCAACCACAAATGGACAAATGGCTGATTTGCAATGGAAATATGCTGTCAAAACGGCGTCATTAAACATCATTAATTTTATCTTAAGTAAGTATTGACCTTGGTAACTCGTAGGTGTTTTTATTCCACCGGCCGAATTGGCTGTCTAAATCCAGTAAAGAACGCAATTATAAAAACATTCTAATATATATAGGGTATCTTGAATGGTCATAGATCGGTCGGTTCGACTCAGCCGGTGAATTAATCCGGAGCAAGGGCGCGAATAATACAGCGTACCTGGATATATATATCTGCATATGTGTGAGATTCACCAGAATAGTCTGGCGGATTATACAGCTCTGTTGTCTTGTACGACCTATTCTCTCTCTGAGGTGGTTGAGTACGGATTGAAATCGGGGCGATAGGTAAAACAGAGGAGAAGACAATGAAAAGTGTAGTCGCAGCTTCAGTATTGGCGCTGATGGCATCGACCTCGGCGTTTGCAACGGATGTCGATGCCGAGATCAACCAGTTTGCGGTTGGCATCCAGAAGGCTCTGAACGAGATCGAAGACGTCACGAAGGCAACCGGCGTCACGCAGGAAGCCGTCAACGCAGCGAACCTCGTTTCGAAGCTCGATGTGGGTTACCTCGAGGACATTACCCAGAAGTCGTTCGTCAAGCAGATCGCCGTGAACAGCATTGAATCGCCGAAGTTCGACAAGGTCGAAGTCACGGGCGCCGCGCAGGACGCGACGAATGTTGCGAACTCGATCAGCATCGGCAAGGATGACGGTTCGGCGGGCAACGCCGATTACCTCGAGAAGATCAAGCAGGGATCGTTCGGTGATCAGTTCGCCAAGAACACCATCTCGGATGTCAAGCTTGCCAAGACAGTCGATCAGGCTGCCGTCAACGCGGCAAACCTCGTGACGCTGTCTGTCGACGCCGGTGACATCGACAAGATCAAGCAGGGATCGTTCGGCGAGCAGACCGCCATCAACAAGATTGACAGCGGCTGGACCTGGAAGGGTGCCGTCATCACCGACGTGACCCAGAGCGCGACCAACGTTGCCAACTCGATCTCGCTGGGCAAGATCGACACGGGTTCGTTCAACCAGCTGCTCGACAAGGCCAAGCAGACCGCCTTTGTCGACCAGTACGCCTCCAACGACATCGAGATCGCCAAGACGGTCGAAGACGTTACTCAGGAAGCCGTCAACGCGACCAACCTCATCACGTCGGATGCGGCAGGTCTCGGCGAAGTCACCCAGACCGCCTATGGCGATCAGGATGCGCTGAACACCATCAAGTTCAAGAAGTGGATTGATGGCAACGCCGTCGTCGACGGCAAGGTCGTTCCTTCGAGCCAGAGTGCCACAAACGTCATCAACAGCGTCTCGGCGCCGGTGATCAAGACGACGCTGGCTCAGTTCTCTGCCGTCGACCAGAAGGCCAAGAACGTTGCGGATTCGGTTGGTTTCGGTTCCCAGATCTGGGACTTCGAACAGACGGCCGTCAATGCGACGAACCTGGTCTCGATCGGCGCGATCGGCAGCGATCTTGAACTCAGCCAGGTTGCTCTCGTGTCGCAGAGCGCTTCCAACCTGATCGATGCCAACGGCACGGTCGACAAGGTTGTCCAGAGCGCGACCAACGTTGCCAACTCGATCGGCGACCTGAACTGATTGGTTCCTGGCCAGGCTGCGTTTGTCAGCCTGGCCATTTTCTTTCTACTGCCGAATCTGTGGAGGCCTGGCTCATGAGGAGCCAAGGTAAGTGTGGTTATGTCCCGGAGTTCTCGAGTTGTCTTGGCCGTGACTTGCACGGCCCTGGTTGCCTGGCCCGGTCTTCCGTTTGCCGAGCCGATCGAGTTGATCCCGTCGCAGGACGTGCTTGACTCGGCGCAGGTGGTCCAGATCTACAAGGGTCGACAGGATGCCCGCCAGTCTCTGGGGTGGAGCAATGTGTCGGTTGCGAAGTCGGCCCGCCAGAGCGCCAGCAACGCCGGCAACATCATCGATGTCCGCGATCGTCCGCTTGACAGTGTCCGTCAGGACTTCGAGGGGCAGCAATATTCGGTCAACAGCATCATCCTGAATGCCGTCTCGGCGCTGGAAACGATCGAGCAGGAAGCGTCGAACACGGGCAATGCCGTTGTGGGTGGCGACATCGGCAATGTCGAACAGTATTTCGCCGACGGTTCGGTGCAGCACGCCAAGAACCGGCTGACCTTGCCGGATCTTCCCGGCACACTTCGCCAGTCCGGCACCAACACCATGAACCTCGTCTATTCCGAGCAGTCGGTGGCGCTGAGCTCGCAGAACTTCACCAAACAGGCCGAGCAGATCGTCGACAACCGGCTCTTCGTCACGGGGGCGGGCGGGGGCGGCGCGATCGTTCAGGACGGCACCAATCTCGGCAACATCATCGTGGCGCGGGACGTGGATGAGGTCATCCGCGATTTCTCCGGAGACCAGATCGTCAACAATGTCGTGACGCTGAAGGATGGCGCGCGCTGGGGGTCGATCAGCCAGAACGGCACGAACATCGCCAATTACATCGAGGCGGAGAATATCGGCTATCTGAAGCAGACCTCAAGCAATGGTCGCCAGATCGTCAACAATCGCGTCGAGGTCGAGACCCTTGCTGGCGTGACCCCGATCACGTCGCCGAACATCACCCAGAACTCGAACAATTTCGTCAACATGATCGTCCTGAAAAAGACGGCCGAAGATGGCTCATCCCAGGTTGTGGACGTCCTGCAGCAGGCGGAGTACGGCCAGTCTGTCCAGGGCGTCAATGCAGGCACCGTTTCCCAGACGGGGAACGCCGTCTCGATCGAGCGCTGAAGGCTCTTTTCCGGGCCTGGTTCGCCGGCTGCGCGCTCCGTTCCCGGGTCTCAATAATCCGCGCAGGCCGGATCCTGGCACCACTGCGGGAAGTCGATCCAGGGCGCGTCCGGCCATTCCGCCGGCTTGTCTTCCATGTAAAGTGCAGCAGCGCTAATGTAGTTGTTTTGCGCTTTTACAAGTTTCGTCGAGCAAATGTAAGCTGCGTGCTGCTTGATCAACTTGCCGATGCTGTCGCGTGTCCGCTCGTCAACGGTGTTGGGTGCGGGCTGCTTCAACGCGGCAAAATACGCGTCGATACCCGCCATCACTGTCAGCGGAGAGCCGCGAACATAGGGCTCACAGGTCGCGCCGGTGCGTTTCAACTCGACCATGGCGCGGACGAAATTCTCAACGGTCTTGGTCTCCGCAGTGGCCGGCCATGCGATCAGCCCTGCCGCAAATGTCATAAATATAAATTTCCGCATAGGAATCCCCTATACATTCCTTTGTGATTTTTCGATTCCTGCGTCATCCGTTCTGTATTGTCCAGTACCGCGATTCTGCAGTTCGTTGTTGTTTTTAAGTGTTGTCTTTTGGCAACGAAGACGCGGTGTGTTCTGCGTTGATTTGGTTTTCCAGTAAATTGCCGCTGTTTCTCGCGGGCTTTAATGCTATCCCATCGGCCGATTATATGTAGACGAGATGGATAAGCTTAAATTTTGGGAGGTTATATGATCATCTCTAGATATTTGAAACCTCTGTTGATGCTGGTTGTGGCAGCGCCCACGGCTGCTTTTGCCAACGGTCTGGGTGAAGACAGACCCTATCAGTTTCGCACTGCAAACGAACGTCAGGTATTGCTGAACCTCGAGCGCACCCGTCTTGAATTGCAGGGCAAGTTTCCCGCGACAGGCGTAGGATCTTCCTCAGGTTTGGGTACCCAACAGACCGGTAACATTACAACCATAACTATTAATGGCTCTGGAAATACTGTGACGACGAGCCAGACAAATTCGGGTGCGCAGACCATTACGCAGACCGATAGCAATAATTCGATTTTGAACAACTGAGGCCTGTGGGATGACGTTTCGTAAATTCCGCGGTCTCCTGCTTGCTCCCGTGTTGCTCCTCGCCGCCTGCCAGTCTCAGACGGCAGAGAAGGCGCCGAAGGAACCGTTCCTGGGGCCTGTTCCGATCGCGACGCGCACACCGGTTGATGCCGCTCTCGAATGCCTCAGCAAGACCCCCGAAGTTCAGCGCTACCCGCGCATGTTCGCCGTGCATGTGATCACGGATCAGACCGGACGCTATTCCTCCGAGGAAAGCGGCAACTACCTGCCGCGTGACAGTGCCGGCATGATGGTCTCCCTGTTGCAGAAGGCGGGCGTCAAGCAGGTCAACCGGTCGAACACCGCTGTGACCGAGTGGGAAATCGCCCGCGCCCGCGAGCAGATCCTCGGCGATGGCGGCAATGTCGTCGTCGGCGACGAGAGCCTGCCGTTCCGCCCGCTGGTCAAGGGGGCGCTGCGTGGTTCCGATTACGTGGTCGACGGAGTGATCACCCAGCTCGATTTCAACACCTATTCCGGTGGGCTCGAAGCAAGCGTAGGTGGGGCTGGTGCCGGTGCCCGACGGTTTGCCGTGACGGCAGCGATCGATATCCGGGTGACCGACACCAAGACGACCCGCATCGTCAAGGCCAAGTCCTATTCCAAGCAGGCGGTTGGCCGCGAAGTCTTCGCATCGGTCTTCCGCTTCTTCTCCGACGAGCTGTTCGACATCAAGATCGGCAGCAAGTCGCAGGAAGGCCTGCAGGCTGCCGTGCGTTGGGTCCTGGCAGATGCCACCTATGACCTGGTCAAGGAGTTGAGCGGCCACAAGGGCGCCTGCGACGTCTACCTGCCGAAGGCATCGCAGGATGACAGGTTGGCGCCCGCCGAGGTCGCCTCGGCCAACTGATTATACGGCCCGCAGACTGGGTCTTAGCCAGTTCAGGCACACTCGCCCGGCCCGTGTTTCGGGCGCGTGTGTCTGGTTTCTGAGGTGGTGCGCTGCGAAGCCATTGCTGTTCGTTTTACTTTTCCACGCCCAGCACTTCCGCACAACGCGACAGGCTGAAGCCGTTTCCGGTCGTGTCGTTGCTGGCGCGGATGCTGGCGATAATGCCGCCGCGGTCGGTATTGATCTGCAATTCGCAAAACAACTGCTCATAGCGGCCTGGCGTGATCAGTTCCGGCTCCCAGAAGGGGTCGCGGGTGATAACGCGGGTCTGCGTGACCGTCTGGCCCGATCCGTCCTGGCTGGTTTCGGTGCGGATGATCGTGCGCGCCGGCTCAGGCCGGGTATAGACAGGCGGAATATAGCGGGTCTTGTCGCCGCCGCGCCAGGTGTAGATCTTGCCCGAGGACAGCGGGTATTCGTCGATCGGCGGGCCGTAGGCCGCAAAGAAACGTTCGACAGGCTGACCGATCCAGCGGGACTGCAGCGCCCTGTTGGCGTCTTCGGTCGTGGTGCATCCTGCAAGGATCGCAAGCGGGAGGATGAGCAGGGCGATCAGGGGGCGAAAGTGGCGCATTGGCAATCTCTGAAACATGAGCCGGTCAGGCCTTGTGGCCCGTCCAAAGTGTGTGTTCGAGCCTACTGCGTCCGGTCGTCCTCCCGCAAGGGACCGCCCTTGGCGCAAGGCATCGGCCAACAGCCAAATCCGGGAGTGTCGCCGGATCTTGCTTTATCAGCTGCAAGGTCCGAGGCTCATTGCGGTTCGATGGCGTAGCCATATCTGGCTTTGCCTGCGGGAGAGGGGAATGAGATGAAACTGCATTACAGTCGCAACCCGAACCCGAGGCTCGCGGTGGCCGTCGCCCGTCATCTTGGCTCGTCGGTCACCTTTGTCTTCGCATCGCCCTTCGCGCCCGGACAGGCGGAGACATACCGCGCGCTCAACCCCGGTCTGTCGATCCCGATCCTCGAGGAAGAGGGACGGCGCAGTCTCTGGGAGGCCGATGCGATCGCGTGCCGGCTGTCGCGGCTTTCGGGAACCGGCTTCTGGCGCACCGATGATGACGAGCCGGACATGATCCGCTGGCTGAGCTGGGGCAAGGCGAATTTCGTGATGGCCTGCGACATGGTGCATTTCGAATATGGCACCAAACAGCGCTATGGCATCGGGCCCGTCGATCCGGCCAAGGTCAAGGTGGGGCTCGATGATTTCGGGCGCGCTGCGCAGCTTCTCGAGGCCGAGTTTGCCGGGCGTCCGTTCCTTCTCGACAGCGGTCTTTCCTATGCCGATTTCCGCATGGCGAGTTTCCTGCCGTTCAACGACGTCGCCGGTCTGCCGCTATCCGACTACCCTGCGGTGTTGGCGTGGTATCGGCGACTGGAGGCGCTTCCCGCCTGGTCCGACCCGTTCGACGGTCTGGACGCACCGCAGCTGCCGAAAGCCCCGCTTGCGGCCGAACGGCAGATCCATCGCCAATAGAAGCCTGCCTTGCACGCCGGTTCGGCTTGTCTCGCCACCCGCTCATCCCATATCTGTGGTCGAGCCAAACACATGTCCGGCCTGCAGTCGGACGAGGAGTGTCTTCTTGTTTTCCTTCGATAACAGCTATGCCCGCCTGCCGCAGACCTTTCACCGGCCGGCGCGTCCAGCCGCTGCCCGTGCACCGCAGCTGATCCGCTTCAACCACGCCCTTGCCGCCGACCTCGGCCTCAACGTGGAGGACGCAAGCGATGCCCGGCTGGCACAGGTGCTGTCGGGCCAGGTGATCCCCGTCGGCGCGGAACCCTTGGCACAAGCCTATGCAGGCCACCAGTTCGGTCATTTCAACCCGCAGCTCGGTGACGGGCGGGCGCTGCTGCTCGGCGAGGTCCTCGACCGCGAGGGTCGACGGCGCGATATCCAGCTGAAGGGGTCCGGCCCGACCGCCTTTTCGCGCAATGGCGACGGCATGGCAGCGCTGGGACCGGTCCTGCGCGAATACATCATCTCGGAAGCCTTTGCGGCTCTTGGCGTGCCGGCAACGCGTGCGCTGGCGGCCGTCTCGACCGGTGAACAGGTGGTGCGTGAGACCATGCTTCCCGGCGCCGTCTTCACCCGGGTTGCCGCAAGCCATATCCGAGTCGGCACGTTCCAGTTTTTCGCCGCGCAAGGCGATGAAGCCGCGGTCAAAACGCTCGCCGACTATGTCATCGAGCGGCACTATCCTGCAGCGCGCGAGACGGAGAACCCCTATCTCACGATGCTGACGCTCGTTGCCGAACGGCAGGCGAAGCTGATTGCCCGCTGGCTGTCGATCGGCTTCATCCATGGCGTCATGAACACCGACAACATGGCGATCTCCGGCGAAACCATCGATTTCGGCCCTTGCGCTTTCCTCGACGAATATGATCCGCGCAAGGTCTTCTCGTCGATCGACCAGCGCGGTCGCTACGCTTATGCCAACCAGCCGGGCATCGGCCAGTGGAACATCGCCCGCTTTGCCGAATGCCTGTTGCCGCTTCTCGATGCCGACGAGGAAAAGGCGCTGGAAGCGGCAAACGGCGTGCTGAAGGATTTCGGCGATGTCTTCCAGGCCGAATGGCTCGCGCTGTTTGCGGCCAAGCTCGGTGTCAGGGAACCTGCAGACGATGACCGTCCGCTGGTTACCGATTTCCTCGAGTTGATGCATCAGGGCGAGGCGGATTTCACGCTCACGTTCCGGGCATTGTCGAAGGTCGCCGGCGGTGCCGATGTCGTCGCCCTGACCGAGCTCTTCAGCGTGTCGCAGCCCGGCCTTGCCGAATGGCTCATCCGCTGGCGGCCCCGGATCGAAGATGGTCGCACAGCCGCCGAGTGCCAGGCGGCCATGGAGGCGGTCAACCCGGCGCTGATCCCGCGCAATCACCGCATCGAAGAGGCGATTGCCGCTGCCGTTTACAACGACTTCTCCTTCTTCCATCGCCTGGTCGATGCATTGGCCACCCCTTATGCCGAGGATCCTGATACCGCCGACCTGCGCGTCCCGCCAAAGCCCGAGGAGCGGGTGACCCGGACATTCTGCGGGACGTGAGGGGGATGGGCACTCAGCGCGTCAGGCTTGGCGCGGCATGCTCCTGATGTCGTCCAGAAGGCCGGGACCGATCGGCGTCCAGCCCAATGCCGCCTGCGTCAAAACGGAGGAGGCGGGCATGTCGAAGGTCGCAAAGCCTGCCATTGCCCCCAGATAGTCCGCAGCCTGTTCGGCCGTCACGGATTGCACCGGCAGGTCGAAGTGCTCGCCGATCACGCCTGCGATGGTGCGAAGGCTGACGCCTTCCTCATCGACCGCATGGTAGCGCGCACCGCGTTCACCCTTTTCCAGTGCCAGCCGGTAGAGCAGGGCAGCGTCGCTCACATGGCAGGTCGACCAGCGGGCGGCGCCATCCCCGACATAAGCGGTCGAGTTTCGGGCGCGTGCCGCATCGATAAGATAGCTCACCAGGCCTTGGCGCCTGGTGTCGTGAATTTGCGAGAGGCGGATGGTGATGACGTTGACGCCCGCCTGGAGAAGGTCTTGCCCCGCCTTTTCGGACGCGATGCGCGGGTTCCCGTGCTGAAGGTCGAGTACGGTTTCTTTGGCCAATTCGCCTGGGGTCGCGATGCCCATGCCAATGGCAGAGGTGATCAGCATCGGGCGGTCGGAGCCGACAAGCGGCTTGCCAAGCGCTGCGATCGCCTCGGCATCCTTCAAGCAATTCGCCTGATAATTCGAAAAATCATGGTCGAAGGCGAGGTGGATGACGGCATCTGCCCGCTCGGCGCCGCGGGTGAGGCCGTCCAAGTCCTCAAGCGTGCCTAAATGCGCTTCCGCGCCCATCGCCCGTAGCAGATCCGCGCCTTGCTCCGATCGGGTTAGCCCCAGCACCTGGTGTCCGGCAGCGCGCAATTGAGGGATGACGGCGGAGCCGATAAAGCCGGTTGCTCCGGTGAGAAAGATTTGCATGCCTGTATCCTTTCCAGTGAACGGGACAAGCAATGGCAGATCTGTTATCCTGTTAAAGTAGTGACTTTATCATGGTATAATTCCTCTCAGGATTGGCAGTCCTCTCATGGCCGCGACGACATTGGCGAGTTATCTCCGCGACCGCAGGACGCGTCTCGACCCGGCGACCTTTGGCCTGTCCGGACGTCGCCGTACGCCGGGTCTGCGGCGCGAGGAAGTAGCCCAGCGAGCCAATATCAGTCCGACATGGTATACTTGGCTCGAACAGGGGCGGGGTGGTGCGCCCTCCGCCGATGTGCTCAACCGTATCGCGGGGGCCATGTTGCTCACGGAAGCGGAACGCGAGCACCTGTTCATGCTCGGCTTGGGGCGACCGCCCGAGGCGCGCTACACGTCCGTGGACGGCGTCAGCCCGCGCCTCCAGCGCTTCATCGACCGGCTCGACACCTGCCCTGCCGTGGTGAAGACGGCAACCTGGGACGTGGTCGCGTGGAACCGCGCGGCCACCATCGTTCTCTCCGATTACGGAAAGCTGCCGCCGGGCGAGCGCAACATGCTGCGCTATCTGTTTCGCAATCCCGAGGTTCGCGCCAAGCAACATGACTGGGAGGCGATTGCCCGCTTTTCGATCGCTGCCTTCCGAGCCGATGCCGCCAGGGCCGGTGCGGTGTCGCAGATCGGCGACCTCGTCGACGAGCTTTCCGAGGCGAGCGCCGACTTTCGCCGGATCTGGGCCGAAAACGAGATCAGCGTTCCCGGGGAAGGGGCCAAGCGGTTGGCGCATCCAGTCCTCGGCACCATCGATCTCGAATATTCCGCCTTCGCCGTCGACGGGCGGGTCGATCTCAACCTGATGGTCTATACGCCGGTCGATCCTGAGGTCGCGGACCGGATCCGCGCTTTGGTCGGCGATGAGCGGGCGTAACCGGACTGAGACAGTCCGGGTGCCGTCGCGAAATTGTCCCATTGAAAGCGTCGAGTGCAATCAGGTGTAGTCTCCACGTGCTCGCGCCTGAGTCCCCCGTCTGCACTGACCCGCCGCCTCCCGTTTTCAGAGATGATTTCATGCTCCGCTATTTCGAGACCATTGTCGTTCCCACTGCCCGTGAAACGCCGGGCGATCCGCCGGACGGGCTCCTCAGTTTCTACTGGTTCTTTGTTCGCCAGGCGAAGGGGCTGTTCCTTGCGCTGCTGCTTGCCAGTCTGCTCGTTGCGATCGCCGATGCCGCAATCCCCGTCCTGATGGGGCGGCTGGTCGAGGTGCTGACTTCGACCCCGCGCGAGCGGGTCTTCGAGGAAGCATCCGGTCTGATCTTCGGACTGATCGTTCTGGTGCTCGTCATCCGCCCGCTGGTCACGACGCTGCAGGGAGTCGTGCTCAACCAGTCGATTGCGCCCGGGGTCACCAACATGGTGCGCTGGCAGAGCCACTGGCATGTCATCCGCCAGAACATCTCCTTCTTCCAGAACGATTTCGCCGGGCGCATCGGCTCGCGCATCCTCGAGATCGGCCATACGCTCAGAAGCTCGGTCGTCTCGATCATCTCGGTCGTCTGGTATCTGGCGGCCCTCGGCGTCATCACATCCGCCTTTCTGGCGGCCGCCAGCTGGTGGCTGGTGCTGCCGGTGGCGCTTTGGACGATCGCCTATATCGGCTTTCTCATCCTGATCGTGCCGCAGATCCGCCGCGGCTCGAAGGCGATCGCCTTTGCACGCTCGGAAATGGTCGGCCGCATCGTCGACAGCTATACCAATATCATGACCGTCAAGCTCTTCGCCCGGCCGGAGGAGGAGGATGCCTTCGTTCGCGAAAGCGTCGACAAACACACCGGCCGGATGATCATCCAGCATCGCTGGCTGTCGCTGTTTTCGATCGGCCTCACAGTTCTCTCCGGCCTGCTGATCGCCGGAACGACCTGGGTTGCCGTCCAGCTCTGGGTCGACGGGGCGATCGGCATCGATGTCGTTGCCATGGTCCTGCCGATGACGCTGCAGATCTCCGGCACCTCGGCCCGCGTCGCCCAGGAAATCACCCAGATTTCCGACCAGGTCGGCACGGTCCACGAGGCGATGGAAACGATCGCCAAGCCGATCGGCCTCACCGACACGCCGGCCGCCCGGCCGCTCACGGTGACGCAGGGCGCGATCCGCTTCGACGACGTCTCGTTCCATTACGGTCGCAAGGGCGGGATCATCGAGAACCTCACGCTCGACATCAAACCCGGTGAGCGCATCGGCCTTGTGGGTCGCTCCGGTGCCGGCAAGTCGACGCTGATGAACCTGCTGCTCCGCTTCTACGATCTGGAATCCGGCCGCATCACCATCGACGGCCAGGACGTCGCCCACACCACGCAGGCGAGCATCCGCCAGCACATCTCGGTCGTCACACAGGACACCTCGCTGCTGCATCGCTCGATCCATGACAACATCGCCTATGGCCGCCGCTCGGCTTCGAGGGCGGAGGTGATCGAGGCCGCTCGGCAGGCGCATGCGCTCGAGTTCATCGAACAGCTCACCGACTGGAACGGCCGTACGGGCTTCGACGCGCATGTCGGCGAGCGCGGGGTGAAACTCTCCGGCGGCCAGCGCCAGCGCATCGCGATCGCCCGCGTCATTCTCAAAAACGCGCCGATCCTGATCCTCGACGAGGCGACCTCGGCGCTGGATTCGGAAGTCGAACAGGCGATCCAGGCCAGTCTCGAAGGCCTGATGCAGGACCGCACCGTGATTGCCATCGCGCATCGCCTGTCGACGATCGCCGCCATGGACCGCCTCGTCATCCTCGACAAGGGCCGGATAGTCGAGCAGGGCACGCATTCCGAGCTTCTGGCGCTGGGTGGCCATTATGCCGGTCTCTGGGCGCGGCAATCGGGCGGCTTCCTCGAGGCCGAGGGCTGAGCCTTCGGGTTTCCCATCCCGGCGACATGAAAAAAGGCGCCCCTTGCAAGGCGCCTTTCGATTGTCTGACTTATGCGGCCGTTCAGATTGCCGACGGCTGCAGGGTCATCGAGGTGCCGGTGGCGGCAATGTTGAGGCCGATCTGGCCGGACACGCTGACCGGCTGCAGGTGGATCGAGCCGGAGGTGCCACCGAACAAAACGTTAGCGCCAATGCCGGCACCGACGGTCGCTTCTGCGGTCGCACCGCCATAGAGGCCGCCGAGCGAGCCCTTGTGGTAGCCGGCGGTGGGCGCAAAGACCGCCCAGATCACGCGGCTCTGAGTGGTGAAGCCGAGATCCACACCGAACTTCTTGATCGAGCCGGTATAGGTGTCGAGCGGTTCGCCGTCGATGACGGAGGTGAAGGCGCAGTCTGCGGTCTTGGCAGAGCCGAGGACGTAACCGACGCCACCGCCAATCTGGCAGTCGAGATAACCGATGCGGACACCGCCGACGCGGTCGCTTTCAACGACAACCGGAGCAGGGGCGGCGGCCGTCATGTCAGCGGCGACAGTGATGCCGGCCGAGGTGAGGACGGGGAGGGCGGCGAGGCTCAGGATGAGCATTTTCTTCATGGCAATTCTCCTTCCATGTTCGGCTGCCGGGTGCGGAACGGCCGTTTTCGGCTTCTCAGGCAGCGTGGAACAACGCCTATCGGCAAAGATTGATCCAACTGAGGCTGAAGATAGGCGGCAAGGTGGCGATCCACCGGCTTATCGGCCTATCTGCGCATGGCTTTCGAACGAGGTGTGACGTGCAGCACGCCAGGCCCCTATCCGGGCCCTGGGAGGAACAAACGGCGTCGTCGGCACTTGTCCAGAACACCCCAGCCGGAGACATGCCCATGACCCTTACGCTTCCCGACGTCGCCAAGAAGATGCAGAAGATCGACTTCTGCATGATGATCACCAAGACCGAATTCGGCGCCATCGCCAGCCGACCGATGAGCAACAACGGTGATGTCGACTATGACGGCGACAGCTTCTTTTTTTCGTACACCGACACCCGCAAGGTGCGTGAACTGACCGCCGATCCGACCGTGTCGCTGACCTTTACCGCGCCGCCGAGCCTGCTCGGCAAGCCCGGTATCTTCGTGGCCGTCGAAGGTCGTGCCAGCCTCATAGCCGACAAGACCGTCTTCGAGGCGCATTGGACGTCCAGTCTTGACCGCTGGTTCCCGGAGGGCATCGATACCCCCGGCATCGTGCTGATCAAGGTGCATGCTGATACGATCCAGTATTGGGATGGCGAGGAGAACGCCGTGTTCCGGCTCTGAACACCGTTGCGACTTTTTTGATTGTCAGGCGTCGGCGGTTGCCGGCGCCTTTTTTCGTCCTTGCTGCGACATCCGTGCTGACCCTGCCGCCGCTATCGGGCAGATGAGAGCGTGGACAACTGGTCGTGGGTCTCTTGCAGAATGTCGCAGACAGGCTGCAAATGCCGCGTGCGGGCTTTTAAGATCGGCGCCACAACATCCACTCCCAGACATCAGGGTTCACAAGGCTATGGCAGAGTTTCCGACCAAGGCGAAAGTCGTCATCATCGGTCTAGGCGGCATCGTCGGCGCGTCGATCGCCCATCATCTCATCGAGCGCGGCTGGGACGATATCGTCGGCATCGACAAGTCGGGCATCCCGACCGATATCGGCTCCACGGCGCATGCGTCCGACTTCTGCTACACTACGAGCCATGACTATCTCTCGGTCTGGACCACCCAGTATTCCATCGATTTCTTCGAGAAGATGGGACACTACGCCCGTATCGGCGGTCTCGAAGTCGCCCGCACCGGTGACGACATCTGGATGGAAGAGATCAAGCGCAAGCTCTCGTCCGCCCGCGCCTTCGGCACCCGCGCGCACTATGTCTCGCCCGCCGAAATCAAGAAGCTCTTCCCGCTGATCGAGGAAGATCAGGTCATGGGCGGCATGTTCGATCCGGATGCCGGCCTTGTCATTCCGCGCTCCCAGACCGTTGCCGGCAAGCTCGTCGATGCGGCTGAAAAGTCCGGCAAGCTTCAGATGTTCGGCAATACGCCGGCCCAGTCCCTCATCGTCGAGGGTGGTCGCATCAAGGGCGTCGTTACCCATCGCGGCACGATCTACGCCGATCACGTCGTTGTCTGCGCCGGTCTCTGGGGCCGCCTGATTGCCGAAATGGTCGGCGAAGACCTGCCGGTCATGCCGGTCGACCATCCGCTCACCTTCTTCGGTCCGTACAACGAGTTCGAAGGCACCGGCAAGGACATCGGCTATCCGCTGCTGCGTGACCAGGGCAACTCCGCCTATATGCGCGACACCGGCGACCCGAAGACTTCGGAGGGCGGCCAGATCGAATGGGGCTATTACGAGCAGCACAATCCGCGCATGTGCCATCCGCGCGAGCTGCTCGAAAAGCACGAGGCGCGCCTCTCGCCCTCGCAGCGCGACCTCGACATGGAGCAGATCATCGAGCCGCTCGAGCGCGCCATGGAACTGACGCCGATCCTCGGCGAACTCGGCTATAACGAGAGCCATTCCTTCAACGGACTTCTCCAGGTGTCCGCTGCCGGTGGCCCGTCCTGCGGCGAAAGCCAGAAGGTGCGTGGCCTCTGGTACTGCGTCGCCATCTGGGTCAAGGACGGCCCGGGCTATGGCAAGCTGATTGCCGACTGGATGACCGACGGCCGCACCGAGATCGACCACAACTCTATCGATTATGCCCGCTTCTATCCGCACCAGCTGACCGAAGACTTCATTGCCGGCCGCTGCTACGAGGCCGCCCAGAAGATCTACTTCCCGGCCGTGCACACCCGCGAACCCTATGCATCGGGCCGCGGCGCCAAGCGCTCGCCGATGTATGAGCGCGAAGTAGAGCTCGGAGGCTATTTCATGGAACTCGGCGGCTGGGAGCGCGCGCATGGATATGCCGCCAACGAGCACCTCTTGGAGAAATACGCCGATCGCGTTCCGGTTCGTGAAAACGAGTGGGATAACAGACACTTCTGGCGCGTTTCGAATGCCGAACATCTGGCGATGAGCGAGGATTGCGGCATCGTCAATCTTTCCCATTTCCACATGGTCGACATCGAAGGCCCTGACCATGTCGAGTTGCTCGAATGGCTCTGCGCTGCCAAGATCGGCGGCGACGCGAATATCGGCAAGGGCATCTACACGCACTTCCTCGACGACGCGGGCATGGTGCGCGCCGACTTCACCGTCTTCCGCCTCGCCGACCGCTGCCGCCTGGTCAACGGTGCCGACGCCGGCCCGCGCGACTTCCACTACATGAAGCGTGTCGCTCAGGATCGTGGCCTTGATGTCACTATCACCGACACCTCGGAAAAATACATCACCATCGGCATCTGGGGCCCGAACGCCCGCGTGACGCTGAAGAAGGCCGTCGCCGACGCCGCTGGCCTCGACCCTGAAAACTTCCCCTTCGCCGCGATCAAGCAGATCGAAATCGCCGGCAAGTCCGTGACCGCCTTCCGCATCTCCTATGTCGGCGAGCAGGGCTGGGAACTGCACATGAAGTATGAAGACGGCCTCGCCGTCTGGGATGCGCTCCGCGCCACCGGCGTCATGGCCTTCGGCGTCGAGACCTATGCCAACTCGCGCCGCATGGAAAAGAGCCTGCGCCTGCAGAACGCCGACCTTCTGACCCAGTACAACCTGATCGAAGCCGATCTGGCGCGCCCGAAGGTCAAGGAAGCCGATTTCCGCGGCAAAGCCAAGCATCTTGAATACAAGGCTCGGGACAAGCAGCCGGCCATGCTCTGCACGCTCGTAATGACCGACAATGTCGACAGTCAAGGCGTCGCGCGTTACCCTGTCGGCTCCATGCCGGTCGTCGATCCCGCCACCGGCGAGGTCCTGATCGACAGCCTTGGCCGTCGCTCCTACACGACCTCCGTCGCCTTCGGCCCGACCATCGGCAAGAATATCGCGCTTGCCTATCTGCCGCAGGAATATTGCGAGGTAGGCCGGAAGCTGAACGTGGAATACTTCGCCGAGAGCTTCCCGGTCGAGGTTGCAGCCGTGGGCTACAAGCCGCTCTACGACCCTGAGAATCTGAAGCCGCGCAGCTAAGGACAGGGCGGTTTCGTCAGAGAGTTATGGACCCGTCGGTCGCAAGGCCGGCGGGTTTTTCTTCGCCTTCCTGTTTGCAATAGCTGATGAAACCTCACAGGCTTTGGTGAGCGCAAACCGCATCGTTCTGAGGGCGGCAGCCTGACAGAGGCCTCTGTCCTGTAATCTCAAGGTCTGGCCCTGAGCAGCCAATTCTCGCCTTTGGCCACCGCTCCAAAGTCTCCGCCGCGCACCGTGGCACGCCCTCGGTCAGCAAAGGCAGGCCGCTTGCATTCGATCGCCCCGATCCCGGCGAGGGACCCGCACCGCGTCAAAACATGCGGCTGCTCAAGGAACATTTGCGTGCAGTATCCATTGTTCCATCACTCAAACTCGGATGGAGAAACACTATGGAATTGAACGGCGTAGGTCTTATCGGTGCAATCGTGATCGGCGGTCTTGCCGGCTGGCTGGCAGAGCGTTTCATGCGCAGCAACATGGGGCTGGTCATGAACATCGTGCTCGGCATCGTGGGTGCCATCGCCCTCAACTTCATCTTGGCTACGGTCTTCAATGTCGCCTATGCCGGTGCCATCGCCTACCTGATCATCGGCTTCATCGGCGCCTGCCTGCTGATCGCCGTTGCCCGGCTTATCCGACGGTAACTCTCGGCGAAATCCTTCGGTTTCAGCCGTGCGAGGGGGACGGATCCGCGACATTTTCCAACGGAATCAATGCCGCACATGTTTTTTCGTCCCCCACCACTTTCACCCTCGTAGACTCATTTCCGTCCCGCCCTCGGATACACCTGACGATGCGATGTCAGGCGAGGCGGGGCCGGCGCCGGGGTGGCGGGTTGTCGCAGGCGCAAATCCCCGGCCCGCTGCAACGGTCTCCCTCCGGACGAGGGGCTGGATACGAAGGTGATGGGGTCGGATGCCTCCTCACCGGATACCCCGATTGGAAGGACGTGCCTCAG
>JAIXSF010000274.1 GCA_027484835.1 Rhizobiaceae bacterium
CCTTGCCCTTTTCCGGCACTGCGGTGACACGCGCCCTCAAGTGCGCCTGGCTGTCACCGACAATCTCCACCCCGTCCAACGCATCACGCCCGCCATTCGGTGTCAGCCGGACGGCGAGCAGGATGTGATCATCGCAGAGACGATAGGGACTGGTCACGCCACCAGCGGATAGACGCTGTTCCAGAGGAAGGAGCGCAGGAAGAAGATGATCAGCAGCACGACGATCGGGGAGATGTCGATACCGCCAAGATCCGGCATGAAGCGACGGATCGGGCGCAGCACGGGTTCGGTCACGTTGTAGAAAAACTGCCCGAGCGAGGCGACGAAGCGGTTGCTGGAATTGATCACGTTGAAGGCATAAAGCCAGGAGAAGATGGCACTCCCGATCAGAATCCAGGTGAAGATGCTCAAGGCAAGGTCAATCGTCTGAAACAGGGCGTACATTCAGGTCTCCATTTCTCGGTTGACAGAGATGTAGACATTGGCGACTTAACGGACAAGTGGATGGGGCCCACGCAATCCGAATCATGTTTAACGGCGGGCCTGCCCGCAGCTTAAGGTCTTTTCGATGCACCCGTCCTCGGCCGACGATCGTTTCGCGGCGTTCCGGCATTCCTCCTATACCCGTTTCTTCTTCGCCCGCTTCCTCGGGGCCTTCGCCACCCAGATCCTCAGCGTTTCTGTCGGCTGGCAGATGTATGACAAGACGGGCAATGTCTTCTATCTCGGTTTGATCGGGCTCGTGCAGTTCCTGCCGTCGCTGCTCCTGATCCTGGTGACCGGATCGGTTGCCGACCGCTATAACCGCCGTGCCATCGTTTCGATCTGCATGATCGTCAGCGCGATCTGCGCCGGCGCGCTGCTCGGGCTTACGATTGCCGATGCCTTCGAGCCGACCATCGTCTTTGCGATCCTCGTGGTCTTCGGCATCGAGCGCGCCTTTGCGGCCCCGGCCGTGCAGTCGCTTGCGCCGAACCTCGTGCCGCAGAAGGATCTCTCCAATGCGGTCGCCTGGAACTCGTCCTCCTGGCAGACCGCTTCGATCGTCGGGCCCGTCGCGGGTGGTCTCCTCTACGGGGCAAGCCCTGTCGTCGCCTATTCGGTTTCCTTCGGATTCTTCGCGGCCGCCGCAGTGCTGGTCTTCCTCGTCAAGCGCCCACCGCAGCCAAGGTCCCAGAAGGCTGTGACACTCGATACGCTGTTTGCCGGGTTCCGCTTCATCTTCGGGGAGAAAGTCGTTCTGGGCGCGATCTCGCTCGATCTCTTTGCGGTGCTGCTCGGCGGTGCCGTGGCGCTGATGCCTGTCTTTGCGCGTGACATTCTCGATCTCGGTCCCTGGGGCCTTGGCCTGCTGAGGGCGGCACCCGGGATCGGCGCGATCATCGTTGCCATCGCGCTCGCGAGCTTCCCGATCCGCCACGATGCCGGAACCTTCATGTTCATCGGCGTGGCGCTTTTCGGTGTCGGCACCATTCTGTTCGGCTTCTCAGAAACCGCCTGGCTTTCGATCCTGGCGCTGATGCTGATGGGCGCTGCCGACATGGCGTCGGTCTATGTCCGTGAGACCTTGATCGCGCTCTGGACGCCGGACGAGGTCCGCGGCCGGGTCAATGCCGTCAACATGGTCTTCGTTGGCGCTTCCAATGAACTGGGCGAATTCCGTGCCGGTACCATGGCCCACTTTATCGGCCCTGTGCCGGCCGTCGTGCTCGGTGGTTTTGGCACGCTTGCGGTTGCCGTCGTCTGGGCGCTCGGTTTCCCGCAATTGCGCAAGATCGACAGCCTGGAAGCACCGGAGCGTCAGGAGGCCCGCTGATAGCGCTCGAAGATCCGGTCGAGGAAATCCGATAGCCAGGTCTTGAGCGGCGCGTCGAAGATCATCCGGCCTTCCAGATGCTCGCGGCCCTGCTGTGCGTTCGGCAGGACGAAGCGGTGGGCGCCGTGCACGACCCAGCGGTGCATCATGGCGCGGGTCAGTTCGGCGTGGAACTGCACGGCCCAGGCGTTTTCGCCGTAGCGGAAAGCCTGGTTGGGATAGACGTCCCCCGTTGCCAGCAGTTTTGCTCCGCGCGGCAGGCTGAAGCCTTCTCGGTGGAAGTGGTAGACCATCTTCGGCCAGTGCATCAAGAGCCGCCCATGTTCGGTCGGCCTGATCGGGTACCAGCCAATCTCGGTGCGCTCTTCCCGGTCGGCCTCGACCTTGCCGCCGAGATGGCGAACCAGCATCTGCGCGCCGAGGCAGATGCCCAGGAAGGGCTTGTCCTCCTTGAGCGGCACGTCGAGCCAGTTGATTTCGGTCTTGATGTAATCGTCCGGGTCGTTGGCACTCATCGGGCCGCCAAAAACGACCGCGCCGGCATGGTCCTTCAGCGTTTTCGGCAATTCCTGGCCGAGCACGGGACGCCGGATGTCGAGGGGGTAACCCTTCTCTTCGAGCATCTGGCCGACACGGCCGGGGCTCGACCGTTCCTGATGCAGGACGATCAGAACAGGCTGCTTGCGATCGCGCGGGCGCGACCGGTCCTCACGTGGCATCGTCGATGGCTCCAAGACCCGCCCGTTCGGCTGCTTCCTGCCGCTGGACGATGCGCTCCCGTCCGGAGACGCCGAGCAGATCGGCAACCCGCCAGATCGCGTGATCTTCCATTTCGCTCCGGGTGCCATCGGCATAGACGATGTCCCAGAGGATGCCGACCAGATGCTGGCGCTCGTCTTCGTTCAGCTGGCGCTTCAGCTCCGTGGTGAAGCGATAGTAGTCGACCGCCTCGCTTTCGGCGTCCTGGCCGGCTTCGATCAGCGCATCGAGGGCGCTATCTTCTAGCCCGTATTCTTCTTTCAGGATTTCCCGCAGTTTCATCCGTTCGGCATCGCGCACAACACCGTCTGCCTCCATGACCTGGAGACAGAGGGCAGCCACGGCGATGCGGGGATCATCGGGCGCAAAGACCGCCTTGGGGCGATCCTGCATTACGGATTGGAAGAAAGCTTGCAGGCGGTCGAGCATCAGAGCTCCGTCAGAAGAGTTTCAGGCGTGTCTTCGGTTCCGGCGCGGCAAGCGTCGGATCCTTGACACCGGGGTCATCAGGCGGGCGTCCGAAGAAGGGCTCGACCACGGTGGTCTCCCTCTCAGGCTCGCTCTCCTTCGAGGCGACGACAGCCGGCGTTTCCGGCTTGTTCGGCTTGGCAGCGGGGGTGTTGGCGGGCGTCGATTTTTCGGAAACCTCCGCATCGATCACACGGCTGTCGATTTCCACGATCTTCGGCGCGGCCGAAGCGGCGATCGGCTCGGACACCGACGGGGCTTCTGATCGGGCTACAGGGGGCAGCGATGCGAGTGCCTTCTCACCTTCGGAAATGCTTCCTTCCTCGATCGGGCCGGCGAGCTGATCGAAGGGCATCTTCCATTCGAAGGCGTCGAGACGGCCGGTGACCGGCGAGATGGGCATCCATCGCTCGGAGACATGGCCATCGGCCACCCAGGCGGGATCGCGCGGGGCTTTCAATGCCTGGCCCATCCAGTGACGGATGCGGCCCTGATCGCCGGTTTCGGCTTCCTCGATGTCGGCGAGCAGCAGATAGACGCGCTCGCGCGAGGCGATACGGGCTGCAGCTTCCGCCTTGGCGCGGGCCTTCTTGAAGTCCTGTGCGTCGAGTGCTGCCTCTGCGACGGCCAGCAGGGACTCGTAGTTGTTCGGCTTCAGGGCTTCGAGCTTTTCGGCCTTCTTCAGGCGATCCACCGCGCTGTCGCCGCTGCGGCCTCGCATATAGGCCCGCGCGATTTCCGGATGTGGCTCGATCTTCCAGACCTGTTCGAGTGTGCTCGAGGCCTTGCGCAGATTGTCCTCGCGACCATAGGCCTTGGCGGCAACGATCGCGGCCGGGACCAGATCCTTGGCCAGCTTCAGCGCCTTCAGAGCGCTGTCACGTGCGCCGGCAGGATCGGCTTCCAGCTGGTCTTCCGCCTTTGCCGTCAGCAGCACGGCCTTCAGACGCTCGGCCTCGTGACGCTCGAGGACATGGGCGATCTTCTGCTGGTCGAGCAGGCGGATCGCATCGTCCCAGTGCCCCGCGCGGCAGCGATATTCGAGCGTCGCCTTGGCGGCCCAGGGAAGATAAGGCGCTGCCTCTGCTGCGGTCTCGGCATATTGGCGGGCGGCCTCGTGAGCGCCGAGCCGGTTGGCTTCGACATAGAGACCGCGCAGACCGAGTTCACGGGTCTCCGGATCCTCGGACATTTCCTGGAACAGGCGTCTGGCCTCGTCGTGACGGCCTTCGATCAGGGCGGCCTGGGCGTCGAGCACCCGGATCAACGGTTCCTGATCGGCGCGGATCAGGCCACGGGCACGGGCGCTCATCTTGCGGGCGAGGATGGCATTTCCGGCACCGGCTGCGATGAGGCCGGTGGAAATCGCCTGATAACCGCGGTCGCGCTTGCGGGCGCGGAAGAAGCGGCGGACGGAATGAGGCGAGGTCCACAGTGTTCGAAGCAGCCACCAGAGCATCATGATCACGGCGACGATCACGACGAGTGCGGTCACGGCGACGATCAGCCCGGTTTGGTATTGCTGGCCCTCCCAGATCAGGGAGATCTCACCAGGGCGTTCGGCGATCCAGGAAAAGCCGAAAGCCAAAGCGAGGATAAGGCCGAAGAAAAAGAGGATCTTGAGGATGGTGGTCATGCGTCAGCCTCCGTTCCCGGCCACGGTCTGGGACAGGGCAGCAGCGACCCGCTCTTCCGCCTCGATCCGATTCTTCAGCGTTGTCGCAAAGGCTGTCGATGCCTGCTTGCCGGCTTCGGGCAGCGTTTCCCATTCCAGCGACGCACCCTTGAGGTCGCCGTTCTGCAGCTTGTTCTCGACGCGTGCGACGATGGCTTCCGCGGTCTCGCCTTCGACATTACCGACGGGGCGGACCTTGACGAGCGATCGGGCGCCGGCAAGCAGCCGGTCCGTCCAGCCTTCGCCGGTGGCTGTCTGGTTGACAGCGGCGAGGATGGTCTCCGCCACCTGATCGAATTCGCGGACAAGATCCGTTCGCGACGGAACGCCGTTGCTGGCAAGCGGTGTGAGCGCCGCGACAGCGGGATCCTCCGGCGAGACGCTTTTCAGCGCATCCAGTTCAGAAAGGAAGGGTCCGCCGCGATCAATTGCAGTCTTCAGTCCTGCAAGCGCAATCGCCCGCGCCATCTCCACATCGCTGCGGGGTTCTTCGAGCTTACGTTCGGCTTCGGTCAGACGGGTCGCGCTCTGGTCGAGCGCCTGCTTGTTGCTGGCGATTTCTGCACGCAGGGATTCGATCGCCTGTTCGGCGGCGACGAGCTGTGTTTTGAGGGCTTCCACGGCTGCGGCGTCTGCCGCGGGCGCCGAGCCGGCATTGGCGACACTGGTTTCGAGTGCCGCGATGCGCTCGGCGAGCGCCGGGTCTGCGGCCGGGGCCGCTGGCTGGGACGCGAGGCGGGCGACTTCGGCCTTCAGGGCATCGAGTTCGGCAGTATCAATGGCAGGCGCTTCGACACTCTGCTCCGGTCCAAGGCCCGGCATGAGGCCGGCGTATTGCATGCTGCCGGCAAGGGCGAGTGCCACCAGGCCGCCGAAAATGCCTGACGCGACCAGTGTCGAAGTCGGTGGCGACTGGCGCGCCGGCTCGCGCGCCGGCGGTTCCTCTGTCTTTGTCGTGGTGTCGACGACAGGTTCTTTATCTTCGACGTGGCTGTCTGCTTCCGAAGCATCGGATGCCGGAGTCCAATGATCAGCTGGCGTATCGGTCGACGTGGTGCCTGCGGCTGCTGCTTCCGGCGTTGCGGCGCCCGTCACTGAAGACGGGTCGGTGGCATCCACATCGGCTTGCGGGTCCGGTTCGGCATTCACGCCATCCTTCGTGGCCGCGGTTTCCTCGGCGGTCAGGTCGATTGTCACCGGCTCATCGGGGGCTTTCGATCGACGGGGTGGCTTTCCGGAAACCATGGCAACCTCTTCATTTCGCGCGTGTGGTTAAACCTAGTCAGTCCTCGTGGCGAAGGAAAGGCCTGAGGTTCCATTTCACGCGGCACTGCATCAAAGCAGAAGAAGGAGCAGATCCTCGCGAGGTTCCATCGGCCAGAGGGTCCGCGGTTGAAATTCTTCGGGAAGCGCCTTTGCGATCTTCTCGCTGAGGCACAGGAAACGCGCCTCAGACCAATTCAAGGATGTCCGCGTCTCTTCGAAAATCTCTCCGATCCGCAGCGCCGTCTCCGAGGAATAGGCCAGAATGACCTCAGGCATCGGCGTGAGCTTCCGTGCGAATTCAGCATCGTCATGGGCGGTCGGAACCATGTGGTAACATGCCCGCACATCCACGATGCGGCCTGCGTCGGCCAAGGTCGTTTCGAACTCGGGCGAGCGTGGTGTGCCGGTGAGATAAAGGATCGGCGCACCTGGATTTTGGTCGGTCTTTGCAACTAGCAGCCTGGCGAGGGAACGACCATCGCCATCGGCGATCGAAATATCCTGGAAACCTGCCTCTCTCGCTGCGCGGGCCGTTGCGCGACCGACGGCGAAAAGCGGCATGGAGAGAAATGGCTGCCGCGCCTCGGCGGGAAGCGTATCCAGGACACGCATCGCCTCGGCGCTGGTGACGGCTATGGCAGCCGTGCCGGGCAGGGGTGGTGTCGCCAAAGCGGGCGATTGCTGGATCGCCTGCATCAGCGGCAGCCGGATCGGCTCATGGCCACGGCGCTCGAGTTCGGCGGCGGTTCTGGCCGATGCCGGCTCAGGGCGCGTCACCAGAACGCGCATCGCCTCAATTCCAGCTGTCGAAGAAGTCGCTGCCGGCCTTGCTGCGAACGGTGCCACCGGCTCGTGCGCCGAGCACGGCACCCTCGGTCCGGCTGCCCTCGACCTCGACATCGTGCCAGCGGCTGCCATCGGGCGTCAGGATCATGCCGGCAAAGCGGATGGCGTCTCCATCCACGATGGCATGGCCGGCAA
>JAIXSF010000127.1 GCA_027484835.1 Rhizobiaceae bacterium
GCTCCACATCGCCTCGCGCAACAGCGAGGCGCATTGCATGGCAGAAAAGGCGCGCAGGAACGCCTGGTCCGGCACCGCCTCCAGATAGCTCGTGAGGAAGGCAAGCGATGCCTCCTCGGTGAAACCGGCATTCGAGGTCACACCGGCAAGATCAAACATGGCGGTGGAATAGCCCGCATATTCGTAGTCGATCAGCCAGAGGCGCGATCCATCATCGAGCAGATTGGCGGGCAAAAGATCGTTATGGGCAAAGACGAGCGGCTGCGGGATCTGCTGACTTTCGAGTTCGCGCGAGAGCGACAGCAGTTCGTCGAGCTTCGGCAGCATGCGGCTCCCGCCGGCCCTCAGCGTATGCGCATAATCGCGCACCACATGGAAAGGCCAGAAGAGGTAGGCACTGCCGCTGACATGCTCGGCCATCGTCCGGTGAAAGCCCCGCAACAGGCGGGCAACGGGTTCAGCATTGCCCTGCACGTCACCAGGCCCATAGGTCTTGGCACCGATAAAGGCGGTCACCATCACGCCGGGTTCAGCATAACGCACCTCGGGACCGAAGCCCGCCTCATGGGCAGCACGGGCCGTCATCAGCTCGCGCTCGCGGGAGACGTGATGAAACGGATAATCCTTGCCGAAGCGAACGACATGGCCGCCTCGGTTGTCGTAGACGACATAACTCTCGTTGCTGATGCCGCCCTTCAGAAGAGCGATTTCAATCGCGCCCTGCCAGCAAGGCAGAGCCGCAATGCGGCTTTCGACAGCCACATCCACGCGGCCAGCGTTACCTTCGCTTGCACCGCTCATGACGAACCACGCATCGACTGATGGAACAAGACGGCCTCCCGGCGCTCGAAACACGACGCAGCATTCAGATGTGCCGGCTCCCCTTTGTTTTTCTGTCGCCAGCCTCCTCAGGCTCCGTCACCCCGATGCCGTTGTCAATCAGCCGACGAGGTTTTCTGTGGCTTTTTGTGATTTTTTGTGGCCTACCTTGTTCAAGCAGGTAGGCGCATGCTGGGTCGGCGAACATGACGGAATCGAAGAGACACCGCGACATCATCCGGCAGCTCGAACAGGACGGCACCGTCTTGATCTCGGATCTCGCAGCCCGCTTTGGCGTTTCGCTGGAAACGATCCGCCGCGACCTCAAACCCATGGCGGACGCCGGCACGATCATTCGCATGCATGGCGCGGTTGCCCTTCCCTCGCAGACCATGGAAGCCCCCTTCGAACGGCGCCTGCAGGAAAACGCCGCCGCCAAGAAAGCGATTGGCCGGTGCCTCGCACAGACCATCCGCGACGGTGACAGCCTCATGCTCGATACGGGCACAACGACCAGCCTGTTGGCCCGCGAACTGCTGGGGCACAGGCGGCTGACGGTGATCACCAACTCCTCGGACATTGCCCGCACACTGGCCACCATCAACGGCAACAAGGTCTATATGGCCGGCGGTGAATTGCGCTCCGACAACGGCGCAGCCTTCGGCTCCGCCGCGATCGACTTCCTCGCCCGCTTCAGCGTTCTGCATGCGATCGTCTCGGTCGGCGCCGTCAGCGCCGCATCGGGCATCATGGACTATGAACTGGAGGAAGCAGAGCTTGCCCGCATGGTCCTGTCGCGCGGCTCTCGCCGCATCGCGGTGACCGATCACACCAAGTTCGGGCGGGAGGGTCTGGTGACGGTTGGCCCATTTTCTGCACTGACGGAACTCGTCACCGACAGGACACCGCCGCCGGACATTTGCGCAAGCTTGCGCGAGGCTTGCGTGGAGATCACGATAGCCCTATCGGCGACGCATCCGTAGTTTCGCTTATAAGAATGATCAGCTATCCTTTAATAGGGGCTGATTCGAGAAAGCCTCGCAGGCTAAATGACTTAGCTGAGGATGCGGACATGACAGAGCAGACCGATATCGAGACTTGGGCCATGGTCCGGGCTCAACAAATCGTAATGCAGCACGGCGCCAATCTGGTCGTCGCCGCTCAGAGACTGGACCACAAGAAAACCACCGCAAATACCTATGCATTGCGCACGGCGATCATGGCATCGCTGATTGAGGCCGTACAGGCTCAGCAAGCCCCGGCCCTGGTTGCAATGCAGTCACATGCAGGGATGCAGCCGGCCTGAAATCAGCCGGCAATCTGCCACTTGTCTCCGACGAGACGATCATATTCCGGCGGCTCGAACGCTTCGAAGCCTCCGCCCGGATAAAGCGTGAGTTCTCCGACATAGAGATTGTCGCCCGTATCGAAAAGATCGACTCGGACGAAATCCAGATCGCGACCAAGCGTTTCGGACAGGGAGACCATCAGGTCGAGCAATGCGGGGCGCGGGATCTCGTGCGGATACGGCGGATAATAGTCCGGATCGTAGAACGGCAGGCGCTGCCAGTCGCGGGAATAGGTCGCTGAATAACCCTGATCATCGGTGCGCGTATCGATAATGATATGCGACAGCCGGCCATTGAAGACGAAGCAGCGGTAATCCCAGGGAATGCCGCCGTCCTTGCTGAGCATCTTTTCGATGACGACCTTGCGATCAACCTGCGAATAGGCCCATTCGCGATTGTAGCGCGCGTGGTCGATCGAAAGCCATTTACCGAAAGGATCGTTCTTCTTGAGGGCTTCGATATCTTCAGGTGTGTAGACGAACTCCCC
>JAIXSF010000224.1 GCA_027484835.1 Rhizobiaceae bacterium
CCGATGAAAGCGCTTCAGGTCGTTTTCGTCGAGGTGGGGAATGACCTTTGCCACGATCTCGTGGGTGATCAGGATCGCATAACGCCACGGCACAGTGTAACGCTTCTGCCTGTTATCCTCGGCTTCGGCCAGGTTCTTGGCCGCCCAGACGAAGGGATCGCTCTCCGTCCGGTCCGCATAGTAGGCAGCGGCGAAGGTCTCGACCGTCAATTGCGACAACCCTATCCGGGCAGCATATTCAGGGTCGCGGGCGACGATTTCTCCCCGGAAAAGCTCGAAGACGTCATCGAGCAGGTCGTGACGGCCTGTCGCGATCAGCGCCTCGATGGCCTCTTCCGTGCAGACAAGCGGCGTCACATAGGGGAGCGGGCAGTAGAAGTCGGCCTCCGGCAGAATGCCCTTGCGGGACATCAGCGTGGCGCGGAAATCTTCCGTATCCGGCGCCGGCTGATATTGCAGATCGCCGGCCGCATCGGCGTAGAACATGCCGTGGGCCGTTGCGACCGTCATCAGCGCATCGATGCCGCTCAGCGACGTGCCGAGAATGCCGACCGGCTCGTTGCGCACCGACTTCAGGATGCTCGCTGGCCAGGGCGACACGAAATAGCCCGGGCGGATTTCGGTGCTTTCCGGCCAGTTGTGGCCCGTCGCCATGACAACATGGTCGTAGACCGCGTCATCTTCACCGTCGGGATGGGACACACGAAGACGGATGGCTTCCGCCTGAATCTCGATATCGGTGACCTTATGACGGGCGAGCACCGTGATCGCATGGCCGCGATCGGCCGCATTTGCCAGCATCCGCTCAAACTGCGCCTGCATGTAGTCGCCAAGCACCAGACGCGGATAGAATTCCCGCTCGTCAATTGCCTCGCGGCGGATGCCATGGCGCATCAGCGTGTCGTCATCCTGCCGCCGCAGCCAGTCGGCCAGTGTCTCGGTGAACCGCGGAAGCTCGATGCTCGGAATGTTGGAGAGCATGGCCGGGTCGTTCATGTCAGGGTGATAGGGCGTGCCCTTGCCCGGTTCGCCTTCCGCTTCGTAGAGCGTGATCGACAGAGGAAGGGAGGAGCCGATGAGTTGTTTGAACGTGTAGAGACCGGTCGGGCCGGTTCCGATGATTGCAATTCTCGGAAGCATGGATGTACTCGCTTGCCGGCGAGGGATCTCGCGCAGGGTCTCTGACAATGCGCGCGCGAGGCGGATGTTCCCGGGCTTTCCGCCCCTCCTTCTTCGACATGCTCCGTCGACATGCTCTGGAACAAATCCCCGTCCTTGCGCCTTTCTTGGGCATCGCAACCCCAAAGGAGAATGACCGATGATTTCTGCAGACGAGATCCGCGAACACATGGAAGTTCTGGCTCAAGACGGCGCCCATGTCGGCACCGTTGACCACATGGATGGTCCGAGCCGCATCAAGCTGACCAAGAAGGATTCGGCCGACGGCCAGCACCACTACATCCCGCTCGACTGGGTCGACCACGTCGACCAGCACGTGCATCTCTCCAAGGATGCCGACACCGTCAAGCGCGACTGGTCGGTCAACTGATCCCCATCAGTTCCCCATAAGGAGGCCGCGGCAATGCCGCGGCCTTTTTCGTTCCGATCCGGCGCACGGATCAATCGTCGTCGTCGGACGAATTGGACGACGAATTCGAAGACGAGTTCGACGAAGAGTTGGAAGACGAGTTCGACGAGGAATTCGAGCTCGAATTGTTGGACGAATTGGAGCTGCTATTCGAGGACGAGTTCGAGCTCGAGTTGCTCGAGGAGTTCGACGAGCTGTTGGAATTGCTGTTGGAGTTGCTGTTCGAACTCCAGCCACCGCGGTCATCGCTGCGATTGCCGGAGCGCGCATAGGAGCGGCCCTCACCGGTGCTTCTGTCGAGGAAGCGGGTCAGCGGATCGTCGGCCAGAGCGGGGGCCGGCGCAGTGGTGCCGATGGCGAGCACGGAGCTCAGGATGGCGATGAATTTCTTCATGGTCAGTCTCCTTGGTTTCTTTCATCGCAGCACGTCGGCTGCAGGGGAAGAACGGACCGCCTTGAGGTTTATTCCGAAAAAAATCATTTATTTTCAGATATTTATTTCTGAATATCGGCAGAATCGGAGATGCCACCCGAAACGGCGTTCCGGGTGGTCTGCAACAGGATGATGCTGATTCTGTCAGCGCTGGGCGCGGGCGAACTTCCGGTACCAGCCTTCGGAGGCGATCGTCTTGCGGAAAATCGTCTTGCGAGTCGTCTGCTCTTCATCCGTCTCGCTGCGGATATCGCCGTCGAGATCGGAGGTCTCGCGACGGAAGGGGATCACCTGAACGATCGGCGTGCCGCGTTCAAGCACATGCAAACCATCCGGCCCGGTGGCGAAAAAGGGAAAGTGGATTTCCGACTGATAAGTGTCGGTATCGACGACACCCGCGACCACCTCGAAAAGACCGTTCGGCCGGTTGAGCGGCGAGACGAAAAGACAACTCCAGCCGGGCGGCGTGCGAATGGTCCAGTAATTGTGGAACTTGCAGGGCGGCATCGGATCCCGCGGATTGCCGGCCACCTGGTGTGTGGCATGGTTGCTGACGAGCGTCCGGTCGAAATCCCAGCCGCAGTTTACCGTGCGGCCGCCATCGGTAATCTCCATACGCACGGTTGCCGGCAGACCGATCACCCAGCCCGCCATCATCGCGTCGAGAAACGGCATGCAGCGTTTTACGGTCAACCCGCTATCGGTCGGCGAGACCTTGGCCTCGGTCACTGCCGGCAGTTTGCGGAACCACTCGGGCAGTACGGTTTTGGCCCTTACCGGCGGCGTGATCACGCCTTCGTCCTCGGGACGGCAGGTGAAGCTGATACGGGGTGTCGGACGTTTCAGCAGCGAGAGCTTCATCGGCTTTCTCCAGATCCTTGTCTGCTCTGGAGAACGGATGGGGCGGGAGGTTATTCCCGCCCATCCCGATTTTTTTATCAACGGCTGCGCAGGGACTCGATGTCGGCTGTTTCCTGCTCTGGCGAGAGGGGCGCGCCGGCGCCAATCGCCGAAAGGAAGGCATCGAGCGTGTCCTCGGTCGACGCCGGGACATATCCTTCCGCGACCGGATTGCTCAAAGCAAACCGCGTCTGCCAGCCGGCTGCGCCATGACAGGCGACGGCGGTGGTCACTGCTTCGGCGGACTTCAGCTCGTATTCACGGCAGAAATGACCTTCCGCGTCACGGAAGCTTGCAATCATATGCAGGTTTTCGGCGCCAGAGAGCGCGCGGTCACCGCCAGAGAGTAGCGTCTCCAGTGCCTCGTTAAGCGCCAGGTTGGTGGTAACCGGCGCGGTGGCAGTGGATTGCCCGAGCAGGAAGCCGCCGAGGCCCACGACGATCCCGACGAAGGAGGCAGCGAGTGCCATGCCCCATGGCGACGAAATCGCCGATCCTGCAGACCGGCCTGCCGGCGTCGACGAGGCTCGCGGCCGGAAGGCCACGACCGTCTCGACCGGCTCCGGGTTGACCGACTGCGCCTGCCGGGCGTTTGCGATCGCAGCCGTAAGCGTGGCCTGAAGCGCCGCCGGAACCGGTTCATCGATCAGCGGCTTCATTACGGCCTGAAGCTCGTGTCTCGTCTCCATGAAAACGGCAAGCCGCTCGGCCAGAGCCTCGTCCTCGGCAAGTGCTGCCTCGATCTCCTCCTGCTCGGCGGCAGCGAGTTCGCCATCGGCAAAGGCCATCAGCATTTCGTCGGAAATCGCGCGTGTCATGGAGTGTCCGCCTTTCTCATGGCGAAGAACGTCTGGCTTCGGGATTTATTCCCGTCAATTCGGAAA
>JAIXSF010000260.1 GCA_027484835.1 Rhizobiaceae bacterium
GGTCGAGGTCGTGAGCCAGGCAGGCGACTGCCTGCGCACGACCGGACCTGCGCTGATCGACAGGGCCACTGGTGATCTCTGGTGGGCCGGTACGACCGCGGTATACGTGGTCAGCGGTCTGACTAGCCCCGCCGAGCTTCTGGATGCCAACAACCCGGCCTGTGCACCCATTGCCAGCTATCTCACATCCGCGGCAGCGGAAGCCTGATCATGATCAAGGAGGACGATCACCCCATGCCCCTGTCTGTCGTCAAGACCAATGCCATTGCCGCCCATCCTCATGAAGACGACGGTCTAGGTAGCATCCGCGCTCGCCGCAACCTGCTCGCCGGCTATTGGGCCGGTTCGCTGATCGGCTTTGCCGGAGACGATCTCGGGCGCTATGCCCGCGACCTGCATGCCGTCGACCATGTCGTCGCAGGTGACGGAGACGTCATCGCGCGCCTCTCGCGCGATCTTGCGACCGCCGGGCACAAGTTCACCAAGGCCGACATCGAAGCAGCGCTTCGTCGCTTCCATGCTCAGGCGCTGAAGGACACCGGCTGCACCGAGTGATCCCGGCTGCTGCGATTTGAACGCTCGCAGCGCTCGCGTTCTCAAAGGGCGTCGCTTGCCGTAACCCGGCGTGCGGCGCCCTTTTTCTTGTCTTCCGTTCCCATTCCCAAGGGCCTTTCAGACCTTGGCCAACATGCACTCGTTCGCCCAAATGATGCGAGTTCAACCTTGCGCGTTGTTTCCCGCGTCAGACGCGCTACACTCCCGACGTCACCATGAACACGCTCGGGGAGGAGCAATTCTATGAGACGCATGTGGCCGGAGGAACTGAGCTCTATTCTCGACAATGCCGAGGAAGTCACCCTCGAAAGTGCGGCACGCACTCGAGAAGACGGCGGGCATAGCGAAGCAATCCGCCGCCAGGCGCTGAAGGTTCGGATGTCGCAGGCCGACTTCGAGCGGATCTGGCCACTCGCCGAAGCGCGGTATCGGCTTCAGGGGCGGTTTGCAGGCAAGGCCATCACGCTGATCGTTAACAATCCCCATTACAGCCACTGGCACCCTGCCGATGGTGGTACCGTCGAAAGCGTCTCCGACAGCGGCCGGCCCTATTCGACGTCCTATGTCGTGGTGCATTTCCTGCTCGACGATGTCCGCGAGACGGTCGAAGCGTAAAATCGCCGGCTGACCGTCCTCAATGGCGGTCAGCCGCATCATTCTGTCGATCTACGAATCGTCCGTCGTCGTTTTGGCTTGGGCGATGCGCTTGGCTTGGTCTGTCACCACGGCTCCGCGCGCACCTCTTTTTGTCATCCGTCAAATTCCAGATTGGAACAATAGCCCGCCCTTTGCCTTTCCCAGACATCGGGAGGCACGGCATGACCATGGGCGGCATTTTGACAGAAGACCGACGAGCACAAGCCTCCAAGCTGATCATTCGGAGCGCCGACGGTGAGTCGCACAGAGTTCGGTTCGACGTCATTACGCGAACGACGTCTGTCGGAAAGACTTTCGATCAGCGATCTTCCAAGACGGTCCGTAGCCTCGATTTCCACCGGAAGAGCGGGCGGTTTTCAGTGCGGAGCACCCACGTCACCCAGAGCGGCATCTGTCTTTCGAGCCACATCCTCTTCCACTTCGACGCCCTTCGCGAGGCCTTCCGGGCCGCGACACGAGACCAGGACATCCGATGAGTTACAGCACGACACTTTCCCTGACGGTCAACAACGAGCTTCACGACCTCGAGGTCGACAATAGAACCAGCCTGCTCGACCTGCTGCGTGAACATCTGCACCTCACCGGTACAAAGAAGGGCTGCGATCACGGGCAATGCGGTGCCTGCACGGTCATCGTCGACGGGCGGCGGGTCAATTCCTGCCTGACGCTGGCGGTGATGCATGACGGCGACCAGATCACCACGATCGAAGGACTGGGCAAGCCGGGTGACCTCCATCCGATGCAGGCAGCCTTCGTCAAACATGACGGCTTCCAGTGCGGCTATTGCACGCCCGGCCAGATCTGTTCGTCGATCGCCGTCCTCGAGGAGATCGCGGCCGGCATTCCGAGCCATGTGACCGCTGACCTTACCGGCAAGGCGTCGGTGACCGCCGATGAGCTGCGAGAGCGGATGAGCGGAAACATCTGTCGCTGCGGTGCCTATTCCAACATCATCGATGCCATTGCCGAAGTCGCGGAGACACGCGCATGAGAGCTTTCACCTACGAACGCGCCACCTCCGTCGAAGCGGCAGCCCGTGTCGCTGCGTCTAACAGCCAGGCAAAATTCATCGCCGGCGGAACCAATCTTCTCGATCTGATGAAGCTGGAAATCGAGACGCCGACACATCTGATCGACGTCAACGGTCTTGGGCTTGATGCCATCGAAGAGACGACTGACGGCGGCCTCAGAATCGGCGCCATGGTGCGCAATACCGATCTTGCGGCTCACGATACGGTCAGACGCGACTATCCGCTTCTGGCCCGGGCATTGTTGGCCGGCGCTTCAGGTCAGCTGCGCAACAAGGCGACGACGGCGGGCAACCTGCTGCAGCGAACACGCTGTCCCTATTTCTACGACACCAATCAGCCCTGCAACAAGCGGCAGCCGGGTAGCGGCTGTTCCGCGATCGGCGGCTTCAGCCGTCAGCATGCGGTCATCGGGGTCAGCGATGCCTGTATCGCGACCCATCCGAGCGACATGGCCGTGGCCATGCGGGCGCTGGATGCTGTGGTCGAAACCGTGACCTCCGACGGCGAGAGCCGCTCGATTGCCATCGAGGACTTCCATCTTCTGCCCGGTGACACACCTAATATCGAAACAGTGCTCGAGCCTGGCGAAATCATCACGGCAGTGACGCTTCCGCCCCCCATCGGCGGACGGCAGATCTACCGCAAGGTTCGCGACCGCGCATCCTATGCTTTTGCCCTCATTTCCATCGCGGCCGTCATCCACTCTGACGGGAAGGGAAGGGTTGCTGTCGGCGGCGTCGCGCACAAACCCTGGCGGGTGGAAGAGGCCGAAGGCCACTTACCGGATGGCGCGCGGGCCACGGTTACCACTTTGCTCGACGGGGCCCGTCCGACCGAGCAGAACACATTCAAGCTCGATCTCGTGGAGCGCACGTTGAGCGCGGTGATCGCCGAGGCAAGGGGTTAAGGCCATGAAGTTCGACAAACCAGCCACCACCAATCCGATCGACGCACTCAAGGTGGTCGGCCGCCCCATTCCGCGCATCGACGGCGAGTTGAAGACGACGGGCCGGGCCACCTATGCCTATGAGCGTCGCGATGCCGGCCTGTCTTATGCCTATGGTTATCCGGTCGGCGCTGCGATCTCCAAGGGGTTGATCCGTTCGATGGATGTGGAGGACGCCAAGAGGGCGCCTGGTGTACTTTCGATTGTGACGACCCTCGACATCGGCGAGCGTAAGAAGGGCGAATACAACACCGCGAAGCTGTTTGGCGGTCGAGAGGTTCAACATTACCATCAGGCGATCGCGCTCGTCGTTGCCGAGACGTTCGAACAGGCGCGAGCGGCGGCTTCGCTGATCAAGGTCGATTATGACGAGCAGACAGGCTCTTTCGATCTTGCGGACGCCATGAAGAGCGCAGTGAAGCCTGACGAAGAGGAAAAGCCCGATACGGCTTATGGTGACTTCGAGGGCGGCTATGAACGGGCGTCCGTCAAACACGATGCCTTCTACACAACACCGGATCAGTCGCATGCGGCGATGGAGCCGCATGCTTCCGTTGCGTCCTGGGACGGGGATGCGCTCAGCCTCTGGACGTCGAGCCAGATGATCGACTGGTGGCGTGAGGATCTCGCAACTTTCCTCGACATGGACAAGGAGAAGATCGGCCTGATGTCGCCGTTCATCGGCGGCGGCTTTGGGGGCAAGCTTTTCCTGAGGGCTGATGCTGTCCTTGCTGCACTTGGCGCACGTGCTACGGGGCGTGCCGTGAAGGTCACGCTGCCGCGGCCGATGATCATCAACAACACCACGCATCGACCGGCCACGATCCAGCGCATCCGGATCGGCGCCACAGAAGACGGCCGCATCCAGGCGATCGCACATGAAAGCTGGTCCGGCGATCTGGAGGGCGGCAAGCCGGAGACGGCGGTCAATCAGACCCGGCTGCTCTATGCCGGTGCCGACCGGATGAGTGCGATGAGGCTTGCGACACTCGATCTCGGCGAAGGCAACGCCATGCGCGCGCCGGGCGAGGCCCCGGGCATGATGGCGCTGGAGATCGCAATCGATGAAATGGCGGAGAAGCTCGGGCTTGATCCCGTGGAGTTCCGGATCATCAACGATACGCAGGTCGACCCCGAACATCCGGAGCGGCCCTTCTCGCATCGTGACCTGATCGGCTGCCTGCGCGTCGGCGCCGAGCGATTTGGCTGGACGGGGAAAGCCAAGCCGGGTTCCCGCCGCGAGGGCAACTGGCTGATCGGAACCGGTGTTGCCGCCGCCTTCCGCGACAATCTGCTTGTGCCGTCAGGCGCCCGCGTTCGGCTGACGTCGGAGGGACGGGTGATCGTCGAGACAGACATGACCGATATCGGTACTGGCAGCTATACGATCATTGCCCAGACCGCAGCCGAAATGATGGGCCTTACGGTCGACGAGGTGGAGGTGCGCCTCGGCGATTCCAGCTTCCCGATATCGGCCGGTTCCGGTGGCCAGTTCGGCGCCAACTGCTCGACTGCCGGTGTCTATGCGGCCTGCGTGAAGCTTCGCGAGGCGGTGGCGCAAACTCTCGGCTTCAACTCCGATGAAGTCGTCTTCGAAGGCGGCAAGGTGCGCGCCGGCAATCGCTCGGTCCAGCTCTCCGAGGCAGCCGGCACCGAAGGCCTGACGGGCGAGGATACGATGGAGTGGGGCGACCTTTCCAAGACCCATCAGCAATCGACTTTCGGCGCGCATTTCGTCGAAGTCGCCGTCGACGTCTATACGGGAGAATGCAGGGTCCGAAGGATGCTCGCGGTCTGCGCTGCAGGTCGTATCCTCAATCCGATTACGGCGCGAAGTCAGGTCATCGGTGCGATGACCATGGGAGTTGGCGGTGCGCTTTCCGAGGAACTCGCCGTCGACACCAACCGCGGCTTCTTCGTCAACCACGATCTCGCGGGTTATGAGGTGGCCGTGCACGCCGATATCCCGCATCAGGACGTCATCTTCCTCGACGAGACCGATCCCATGTCGTCGCCGATGAAGGCAAAGGGCGTCGGCGAGCTCGGCCTTTGCGGCGTTCCGGCTGCCATTGCCAATGCGGTCTATAACGCAACCGGCGTACGCGTTCGGGACTACCCGGTCACCCTCGACAAGCTGATCGGCGACCTTCCGGACGTGGCATGAGAGAGGGATAAGATTCGGGCAGAAGACAAGAGCGGTCCGCTTACCGCGCCGATTTTCTGGAAAACCTAACTTCCAAAATGACGATCATCTTGGCCTCTGTCGCTTCTCACTTCTCTTCAGGTAGCAGAAACGGGGCTCGCAAGGCTTCACGATGGGCGGGACAGCGTGCGCTGGAGGAAGTCTTCCAGACGTCCGGCAGCCACCGACCCCGGGCCGCTTTGTCGAAGAAGGCCTATTTCCAGGTCCTCGAGCGCCGGCAGGCCCTCTCTCTGCCCGATGATACGCAGCGACGGGGGAACGCTGCAGAGGGCAAGCCCAGCGACTGCAAAGCCAGCCTGAACTGCTGCGATGAGGCCGAGCAAGCTGTGGCTGGAATAGGTACACCGAAACGGCCGGCCGGCGGCTCCAAGCGCGCTCACGACCCGCATCCGTGCCGCACATCCAGCCTCGAACAGAGCAACTGGCAGTGGGTCCTCTTGCCAGGTCGCTGATGATGGAGAGGCAACCCAGACAAGGGGTTCGCGTCTCAAGACCTTTATGGGTTGATCCGGAAGCCGCGTCACGATGGCCACATCAATCCGTCCCTCCTCGATCGCTCTCGAAAGGGCGGCCGAAGGTTCGCAGACCAGTTCGACTGTCACCAGCGGATGCTCGGCCGCAAATCGCGCCAATACGGGTGGCAGCAGGAAAGCGGCATAGTCATCCGGAACTCCGAGACGAACACATCCCTGTTCTTCCGGCTGTGTGACGCTTGCCCAGGCGGTTTCAGAAAGTTTCAGCAGTTGCCGTGCATGGGTCAAGAGTTCCAAGCCGACGGCCGTCGGGATGACGGCCTTCGGCGTTCGGACCAGCAGTTGCTTTCCAAGGATCTGCTCGAGCCGCTGGATTTGCATGCTGACGGCCGACTGGCTGCGTCCAATCCTCGGGGCCGCACTGGAAAAACTGCCTGTTTCGACGACGGCGACAAAGGTTGTCAGGAGATCGAGGTCGAGCGGTTTAGCCATGGTGCTATCAGAATAACGAATAGGGAGCTGTCAATCTATTCGTTTGATTGAAATTATGCCAGTCGACAATATCCCTCGCATACAGAGAGGGAGCGCACATGGTCGAAACGTCCGAAACAACATCCCCAGGGGCGCGCCTTGCCTTGGCGATGGTGATCATCGGCACGGTCGGTGCATTTGCGACCGAAGCCGGCTTGGACCCGATCACCACGGTTTTCTGGCGATGCGTGTTTGCGACCGCCTTCCTCGCCGTCTGGTGCCTCTGGCGCGGGCTTTTGCCGAGCCTGTCGGTCAAGGACTTGTTGCTCGCTGCTCTTGGTGGTGTTTGCATCGTCCTGAGCTGGACTGCTTTCTTTGCAGCCTTCGCCATGACCTCGATCGCCACGACCACGATCGTCTACCATATCCAGCCTTTCTTCGTGGTCGTGATCGGCGTGACGCTGCTGCATGAGCGCATCACCCTTGATCAGGTCCTATGGATGGTCGTCGCTTTCGTCGGGGTCGCGCTGGCCAGTGGTCTGGTGCTTTCATCCCGATCGGTCGATACGACCTGGGTGATCGGCATTGCACTCGCGCTCGGCGCGGCCCTGCTTTATGCCATTTCGACAATTCTCGCCAAAGGACTTGGCCAGCAGCGACCGGAAGTCACCACGCTTTGCCAAACGGTTGTCGGCATCCTGCTGCTCGCTCCATTCGCCAATCTCGCACAGTCGGTGTCGCCAACCTCCTGGGGCTGGCTCGCAGGCATCGGCATTCTGCACACGGGCATCGCCTATGCGCTCATGTATTCGGCCTATCCTCGCCTGGCGACACCCGTCATCGGCGTGTTGACCTTCATCTATCCGCTCGTCGCCATCGTTATCGACTGGGCCTTGTACGGCCGACCGCTTGGCCCGGTGCAGGCGCTCGGCATGCTGATGATTGCGCTCGGGACGCTCGGCGTTCGGCTCGAATGGCGGGTGTTGAGAATGGTGGGCCCGGAGGGCCTGCCGAATTCGAGCATAATCAGCTGGTTATCCCCGTGTGGGACGAAAACGCCACGTGATAAAAATCAGTGGCTTAGCGAAGTCTTTGTCCCACTTTTTCTGGCCGTTGTTAGCCCCTTTTTTCCGGTCGTATCGCGGCCAGGGAGGCGCGTATGATGGGGCAGCGGCCGTTTCGAGAGGTGAAGCTGCAATGGCTTCAGCAGTTGAGCTGCGACAAGGATTTGAGCGACAGCGCGCGGTCCGTGGCGCTCTACATCATCACCACGCATATGAACGGCCACACCGAAAAGGCGTGGCCGTCCTATCAAACGATTGCCGACGCGACCGGCAAGAGCGTCAAGACTATTCAGCGCGCTGTCCGTGAACTTGAGGTCAGAGGATGGTTCGAGGTCCAGCGCGGAAATGGCGTCGGGCACAACTCGGAATATCGTCCTTCAGCGGCATCGATCTTACGCGCATCGGAAGCACGCGAAAAGACGGACAAAGTTGTCACCCTTTACCCTGACAAAGGCGGTCAAAATCGTCCTGAAAGGCGGTCAGATGTGTCCGGCGAAGGGGGACAAATATGTCCACCAAACTCAGAGAAAGAAAAAATATATAAATCTAATCCGCGGGAGGAGGCCTCGCCGCGCATCGAGACCCAGCGAGCCGTCCCGCTTGTTTTCGTGGCCGAGACCAAAGCAGATCAAGTCGAGCAATGGCGCACCTGGTTGCAAACACATGGTCTACCATCGATTGAGCTCTTGGGTTTGCGAACTGAGCGAGCAGGGAAGCCGGGTTTTGTCTTGCCAGGTTATTGGCCTCCACATGGAGGCGGCCCGTCCGTATTGGATTGACTTGCCTTTTTCCGCCGTCGCCGTGATCATATCAGTGCTAAAATCGCTGGACAGACGATGGTTCCGCGGTCGCCTAGATTGCTGGCTATCTGAACTGAGCGGGACTGTAATTCTGTCTGTTGTCCGGCAGCGTGTAGGAGCTCGCTGAGCGAGCTTCGGTCGAGAGTTGGCAGGTCTATAACGCAAACCCAGCTGGGTTTCTGCAGACTGTGTTTTCTAGAGGTCTCGGATTTGTTTGGAGGGTACGAAACCAACGGCAAAACCGAATAACCGGCCAATTTTGTTTAACGTCTCCAGAGTCGGGTTTGCCGCCCCCGCTTCGATCTCAGCAATTTGGCGCCTGGTGAGCGACAGTGTCTTGGCGAACTCTTCCTGGGTCAGGCCGAAACCCTTTCGTATTTCGGCGACAGCACCAGGCAGCCTCAGATCACCATTGCGCGCGCGCGCCGCCAGCGACTGTCGGTTTTCCAGTACTTCTTCTTTTGTTGGCTTTTTCCAGCGCGCCATTTAGCTGTCCTCCTGCTTCACTGGCAGGTCTCCAGAACGCTCTCAGTGATCGCTGCACAACGTTCCATCGCCCGTTCCAGAATTTCCACTGACGCCCCGTACTCTTTCGCCGTCGCGGGAGCCTTCCTTAGCTGATTGGCAAAGTCTGAGAGTGCGGCGATCAGAGCATCCTGGTCTGCGGGATCAGGCATCAGCTCTTCACAAATGCATTTCCAATCGGGAAGATGATCCCGGCCCTTGTCGCGCATCATGGCCCATCGGGTGGATCGGACAACTCCCTCCTTGGCCAGCCGCATGGGCGCAAAGTCAAAGATTGGGGACAGGCGGATCGTACTGTCATCGTTTTTACTTAGTGCCGAATTACGGCCGTGATTGGCGGGGTTGCCGAGCGCCAGATTGGCGATGTCCCGCTTCAGGTATTCCAATATGTCCGCAAACGGATCAGCCGAGTATCGGCGCAGAATGTCGATATAGGCTTCGTGCGTTCCAATATGGCCGAAATCAGCAATGCCCAATGCGGATACAAGGCTTTCCTGCCCAAGCCGGACGGTTTTACCATCTTCTTCTTTCTTTCGGTCGAAACGGGGAATGATCAGGACGCCTTCGGCATAGGTCGATGGTTCGCGAACATTTAGACCAATGGCTTGGGCAATCCGCGAATAGAGTGCTTCCCCCTCAAGAATGAGGCGGTCTGCCGGATCATTGCTGCGGACAAGTTTGACGATGACATGCCGCATGGCCTCATCATCGGTTACGAAGCTATCGGGATAATAAAGCCCGTCACTCGCCTGTGTCATTGAGACCTTTGGCCATTCCCCTTGCAGGCCGCTTGAGCCCGAGGCCAGCATTCCGAAGCGGTCGGCGACTTCCATGAAGCGGTCTGACCGCTGGAGGATTTCCGCTTCTGTAACCCCGAGGCGCTCAATGCCGCTTAGCCGCTTCTGTTCAGCATCTGCGGCTTCTTTGATCCTGATATTGCCGATGCCGCCCGTAGCCGATCGCAAGAGTAGGGGAAGATCAGACGCGCGAGAGCTTTCAGAAAGGCCAAGGTGCTCTGCAAGCTTTCGTCTCGCATACCCCTGGGGCATCAGATCCAAGAGGAATGGTGGCCAGCTGCGGCTATATCGATTTTCAAGATCGATGGGGTAACGCACAGATAGTGCGCGATGGTCACGCACAGTCTTTCCAGCCGCGAACTCCGTCGATGCCACTGTAATGAAATAATCAAGATCGTAGTCGACGATTGACGCGCTTTGAAAGCCGGTCATCTCGTCATTGAGCTCCAACGTTGCGGCGTGGTGCCATTCACCATTGAAATGAGTTTGGAGTGATAGACGCATTTATTGACCCTCAATATGGTTCAATTAATGTGTTTTCGGGAGATATTCAACCCAATTCGATGGGTTTATTTTTGTCTCGATGGTGAGTTGACTGAATTTTGCCCGCCCTCGCCATTTGGCCACAAAGCAAGAGGTTTGCTCTAAACGCAGAATCCCGAAGTTCGTGAATATCTAACCACGCAGAACGATCGCAGGTGGTTAACTTCCGGCGGAGGCCCTGGATACTCCTACTCATTGAACGTGATGGGTTCTAGTTACCTGGCGATCCACGTCAGCTCTACGGGCTTGGAGCCACCATCCTGCTTGAAGCTCAAGTAGACTGTTTGGGTTATCAATATCCTCCATTTCTGCTCTAGAAGTTATCGATCGTAGGCCCGATGACATCGGACCAACGTCCAGCCGTTGACGTTTGAGAAGTTTGCGCATGTGGAGATGCTGCAGGCCTAGGGTGCCTGCAACACCTTCATCA
>JAIXSF010000089.1 GCA_027484835.1 Rhizobiaceae bacterium
CGCCAGTTTCTCCTATGAGATGGAAACCTCCGCCGCGCTCGGCTTCGGCTTCCGCTGCGGGTTCTTAGGCTTGCTGCACTTGGAGATCATCCAGGAACGCCTTGAGCGCGAATTCGATCTCGACCTGATCGCCACCGCCCCGTCCGTCGTTTACAAGCTGTTCATGACCGACGGCTCCGAGCGCGAGCTGCACAATCCGGCCGACATGCCTGATGTGGTCAAGATCTCCGAGATTCACGAGCCGTGGATCAAGGCAACGATCCTGACGCCTGACGATTATCTCGGCGGCATCCTGAAGCTCTGCCAGGATCGGCGCGGCATCCAGACCGAACTCACCTATGTCGGCAAGCGCGCGATGATCACCTATGAGCTGCCGCTCAACGAAGTGGTCTTCGATTTCTACGACCGCCTGAAGTCGATCTCCAAGGGCTACGCCTCCTTCGACTACCATCTCGACGGCCATCGCGAGGGCAACCTCGTGAAGATGTCGATCCTCGTCAACGGCGAGCCGGTCGATGCCCTCTCGATGATGGTGCACCGCATGGCAGCCGAAAAGCGCGGCCGCGACATGTGCGAAAAGCTCAAGGACCTGATCCCGAAGCACATGTTCAAGATCCCGATCCAGGCTGCCATCGGCGGCAATGTGATCGCCCGCGAAACCATCTCGGCGCTCCGCAAGGACGTCACCGCCAAGTGCTACGGCGGCGACGCTTCGCGCAAGCGCAAGCTCCTCGACAAGCAGAAGGCCGGCAAGAAGCGCATGCGCCAGTTCGGCAAGGTCGAGATCCCGCAGGAAGCGTTTATCGCAGCGCTGAAGATGAGCGACGAATAAAGACGATGTCAGCGCCGGCGAAAGCCGGCGTTTTCTTTTTCACGTCTCAACTCACTCGTCGAACGCCAACAAGGTCAGGGTCCGACCGCTCTGACTTCCTTCCAGCATGCCCAAGGCCCCAGCCGCCCATGGCATCGAGCACCGGCAAGAGCGAACGGCCGTAACGGGTATAGTCATACTCGACATAGACCATGTCGCCCTCTTTCAGCGGCCGGCGTGACACGATGCCTTCGCGCTGCAGGGCGGCCAGATTTTCCGACAGAACCTTTTCGGACACGCCGACGTAGCGACGCAGGTCGCCGAAGGTGACCGGCCCGTCGCGCAGCCGCCACAAGATCCTCGGCTTCCACTTGCCGCCGATCACCTCGATCGTCGCCATGACCGGGCAGTCATGCATCTTGTCCATGTCCACCGGATGTCCTCCTTGACCCTATCCTCACGGCAAGTCCTAACCTTCGGGTAAGCCCTTGCATGCTCGCGGTTTTTCGCCAGCATGCATTTTTACAACCGGAGGACGCTGCGCATGATCGTCGAATATGTCCGCTACGAACTCAAGACCAATCAGCCGAGCGAACTGGTCGAGGCCTATCGGCAGGCCGCTCCGCATCTCGAGGCGGCCACACAATGCCTCGGCTATGAGATGTCGCATTGCGTCGAGGAGCCTTCGAGCCTGACGCTCCGCATCAACTGGGCTTCGACCGAGGACCAACTGCAGGGCTTTCGCAAAGGCCCGCATTTCCCACCTTTCCTGGCGGCCATCCGGCCCTTCATCGGCGAGATCGCCGAGATGCGCCACTATGCGCCGACAGACGTCGCCTGGACCCGCACTGAAGGATGATGCCTACAGAGGGGTTAACGTCGGAGACGTTTGCTCTGGAGGGAGCGGCTCTACCCGCCTTGCTCGTTTTGCGCTAGAATTCCTCACCTCAGGAGTTGCGCCATGTCGATCGAAGAAGCCCGCAAAGCTCATGACCTGACGATCAGTGAAGCGCTCGTTGCCGAAGCTGAAGCCCTCGGCCTCGACATCACCGGTGCGGCCGAACAGGGCATCGCCCGCGCCATCAAGGCCGAGAAGGAACGGCGCTGGAAACAAGAGAACGCGGATGCGATCAAGGCGTCGAATGACTATGTTGCTAAGTACGGTCTTCCACTCGCGAAATACCGGATGTTCTGACCATGGCCCGCTTCAACGTTCACCGCATCGGGAACGACGGAAGCCTCGCCCTCGACGTGCAATCAAATTTCTTGGATGCCCTGACAACGCGCGTGGCCGTGCCGCTCGCACCAGTCGGTGACATTGCGGCCCTTGTTCCGCGCCTCAATCCGCGCCTGGCCATTGATGGCGAGACCTTTGCTATGCTCACCCAGTTCATCACGACGGTCCCGGTCTCTGAGATCGGCCCCTCGGTCGCCGATCTCTCCACCCGCGCGGACGAGATCATTGGTGCCACGGACTTCCTCTTCCAGGGCTTCTGACCCCACCTTGCCCGCCCGCTGCCGTCGCGCTAGCATTCGCATGCAATCATAAGCCGATGGACAGGCATAGAGGGAGACGGGCATGCACAAGTTCAAGATCCTGAAGACCGAGAAGGGCGAGTTCCGCGTCCAGTTCGTCTACAATTCCGAGGTCATGGTGTGGTCGGAGAACTACGCCTCAAAGACGAGCGCGAAGAACTGCGTCGAGTCGCTGAAGAAGAATGCGCCTGCGGCGCCCGTCGTCGACCTCACCAAGCAGGAAACGGGCAGCGGCTATCGTTTCGAGATCGACGAAGCCAAGAACGGCGAAACCTTCGTCCGCTTCCGCGCCGCCAATGGCGAAATCATGGTGCGCTCGGAAACGTACAAGTCGAAATCGAGCGCCAAGAGCTGCATCGCCTCGATCCAGAAGCGCGCCGCCGAGGCGGTTGTTGAAGAGGCCGAGTGAGGCGTCCACCACGGCCCTCCCCCCATGCGGGGGAGACGGAAAATCGAAGGCTTGAGGCCAGCGCAAGCGGCCTAAACCTCAGATTCTCCTGGAGAGGGGCATAGTTCCTTTGGCACTGACATCACCGACCCCTCTCTTGAGAAATCTCAAGGTCTTGCCCTGATCGGGCCAATTCCTCTCACTGCCTTCGCGCGGCGTCGCGCTCAGGCCTCCGTTCGCTGAAATCGATTCACTGGATCGATTTCTGGCCTTCGGCCACCGCTCCGAAGTCTCTCCCGCAAGGAAGGAGATAGGCGTCGCGCAAGACGCAACCGCCCCTCATCCGCCTGCCGGCACCTTCTCCCCGCGAGCGGGGAGAAGGCCACGATGGCCATCGCTTGCACCCCCTCTCCCCGCCTGCGGGGAGAGGGCAGGGTGAGGGGCAGAGCCACAAACTCGACGTTTCTGGCTGAAAAAAGGGGAACGAGTTTGAGAGAATCCCAAGCAAAATCAAACCCCGACATGTTTTTTCATCCCCCACCATTTCCACCCTCGTAGACTCCTCCCCGTCCCGCCCTCGGATACACCTGACGATGCGATGTCAGGCGAGGCGGGGCCGGC
>JAIXSF010000426.1 GCA_027484835.1 Rhizobiaceae bacterium
CTACCGCCAGCCCGAATTCGAAATCGTCCCCATGACCTCGGAGCATTGCCGCGCAGTTGCCGAACTGCATGCCCAGCGCTTCCCGCGCGCGTGGGGTGATGGAGAGTTTCTGAGCCTCCTGCTCCAGCCGAACAGCTTCGGCTTTGCCGCATGGCAGACCAATGCCCTGATCTTCAAGGCGCCTCTGGCTGGTTTCGTACTATCCCGCGAGGTGGCCGGTGAGGCCGAGATCCTGACGATCGCCGTCAGCGACAAGGTCGCCCGCTTCGGCCTTGGCTGGCGCCTGATGCAGGCGGCCCTGCGCGAGGCGAAGGGCAGGGGTGGCGAAGCAATGTTCCTCGAAGTCGATGACGGCAACCAGGCAGCGCTTGGTCTCTACCGCAAGCTCGGCTTCGAGAAGGCGGGCGAGCGCCCGGCCTATTACACCGACGAAAATGGCCGCCGGTCCTCCGCGCTTGTCATGCGCCGCGATCTTCGCTAACCGGTCGGTTGGACGAACCGACCATCTGCGGATATGCTGGCCCCATGAATGACGCCCTGAAATCGCTGGAAACGCTGTGCGCCGAACGGGGCATGCGCATGACCGAGCAGCGCCGCGTCATCGCTCGCATCCTCGAGGAATCCGACGATCATCCCGATGTCGAAGAGCTCTATCGCCGCTCGTCCAAGATTGACGCTAAGATCTCGATCTCGACCGTCTATCGCACTGTCAAGCTCTTCGAGGATGCAGGCATCATCGAGCGGCACGACTTCCGTGATGGGCGCTCCCGCTATGAGACGGTTCCGGAAGAGCACCACGATCACCTGATAGACCTGAAGACCGGCACGGTTGTCGAATTCCACTCGCCGGAAATCGAAGCGCTGCAGGAGCGCATTGCCCGCGAGCACGGCTTCCGCCTTGTCGGTCACCGCCTCGAACTCTACGGCATCCCACTGTCGAAGGACGAGAAATAAGCCGATGTCCGCCATGCCAGTGAGGCCCGCGTGATCAACTGGCTGAGAGTCGGCATTTTCCTCATCGTGCTGCTGCTGGTCTCCGGCCTGATGATCCCCGTCCAGCTTCTGGCGCTTCGCTTCGAATGGCCTCTCCGCCGTCGCATGCCGCGCTACTGGCATCGCATGGCACTTTGGTTTCTTGGCATCCGAGTGCATATCCACGGCAAGATCGAGGCTAGCCGCCCGCTGATGATTGCCGCTAATCATGCCTCCTGGAAAGACATTCTGGTGCTGGGGTCGCTTGCCGACGTAGTCTTTATCGCCAAGACCGAGGTCGCTTCCTGGCCGGTCTTCGGCTTCCTCGCCAAGCTGCAGAAGACGATCTTCGTCGTGCGCGAGGAAAAGCGCCGCACAGGCGATCAGGTCAACGAGATCGCTGCCCGCATGGCCGATGGCGAGATCGTTGTGCTTTTCCCGGAAGGCACGACCTCCGACGGCAACCGGATCCTAGGCATCAAGTCCTCCCTGTTCGGCGCCGCAGCGGCCGCTTTGCCGAACGAGGAGGATGGCGTGGTACATGTCCAGCCTGTCGCGATTGCCTATACCCGGGTTCAAGGCATGCCGATGGGGCGCTATCATCGCCCGATCGCCGGTTGGCCGGGCGATACCGGCCTGATGGAGCATCTGATCGGCGTTCTGCGCGCAGGTGCCCTCGATGTCGACGTCACCTTCGGAGAGACTGTCGCCTTCAGGAAAGGCGACAGCCGCAAGACGCTTGCCGCGCGTGTCGAGGAGCAACTGCGCACCATGCTGCTCGCCCATCTGCGCGGACGCCACGGGCGGTGAGGTCGCTTCTCAATTTTTCGGTTTAATCGCAGCGCGAAAACCACTAAATAGCGCCCCATGACCCAGGAAATTGCGAGCCTCACCGACACCCCGGCGCCGGGCGCCAATACGCGCAAGGTCTTCATCAAGACCTATGGCTGCCAGATGAACGTCTATGACAGCGGCCGCATGGCCGATGCCCTGGCGGCGGATGGCTATGCCCCGACCGAGGTCATGGAAGAGGCCGATCTCGTCCTGCTCAACACCTGCCACATCCGCGAAAAGGCTGCCGAAAAGGTCTATTCCGCGCTCGGCCGTCTGCGCGAGCACAAGAAGGCTCGTGCTGCGGAAGGCAAGGAATTCATGATCGGCGTCGCAGGCTGTGTCGCCCAGGCGGAAGGCGAGGAGATCTCTCGTCGCGAGCCGGCGGTCGACGTGGTCATCGGACCGCAGACCTATCACCGTCTGCCGCAGGCCCTCCACAAGGCCCGCGCCGGCGAACGTGTGGTCGACACCGAATATGCGCTTGAGGACAAGTTTGAGCATCTGCCAGACCCGACCAAGGTCGTCGGCAAACCGCGTTCGGTCACCGCCTTCCTCACGGTGCAGGAGGGCTGCGACAAGTTCTGCACCTTCTGTGTGGTGCCCTATACTCGTGGCTCAGAGGTCTCCCGCCCTCTCTTGCAGCTGCTGACGGAAGCCCGTCGTCTGGTCGACAGCGGCGTGCGTGAGCTCACCCTGCTTGGTCAGAACGTCAATGCCTGGCATGGCCAAGACGAAAAGGGTAGGGCGATCGGCCTGGGAGACCTTCTGTACAAGCTGGCTGAAATCCCCGGCCTCGCACGCCTGCGCTATACCACCAGCCATCCCCGCGACATGGACGATCGGCTGATCGAGGCCCATCGCGACCTCAGAACGCTGATGCCCTATCTGCATCTGCCCGTACAGTCCGGCTCCGACCGGATCCTGAAGGCGATGAACCGCCGTCACAAGGCCTCCGAATACGTTGCCCTCATCGAGCGTATCCGTTCCGTGCGTCCAGACATTGCCCTGTCCGGTGACTTCATCGTTGGTTTCCCCGGGGAGACGGATCAGGATTTTGAAGACACGATGAATCTGGTGCGCGAAGTGAACTACGCGCAGGCTTATTCGTTTAAGTATTCGACGCGTCCTGGCACGCCGGGTGCAGATCTGCCCGATCACGTGGCCGAGGACGTCAAGACCGAACGCCTGGCACGGCTCCAGGCGCTGCTGCTCGAACAGCAGCAGGCCTTCATGCAGTCGATGATCGGCAAGACCATCGACCTGCTTCTGGAGAAGCCGGGTCGCATGCCGGGCCAGCTGATTGGTCGCTCGCCGTGGCTGCAGTCAGTGAATGTTGATGCAAAGTCATCGCAAATCGGTGACATTATACAGGTACGAATCACCGCAGCCGGCCCAAACAGCTTGTTTGCCGAGGTGGCAGAGGGTTAGAGTGAGGGCCTAAACCTGATCGAACAGGAGCCTGATCGCTTGAACGCAACAGAAGTGGTTTCCTCACCCTCGCGCAATGTCCGCACCACTGCGACCGACGCCAATCACTTCATCTTGACGTTCGAGAACAACCGGCTTGCGAGCGAGCTCTTTGGTCAATTCGACCAGCACCTGAAATTGCTCGAGCAGCGGCTCCAGATCGAAGCGCGCGCACGCGGCAATTCAGTCGCCATTACCGGTGATCTTCAGGCAACGAACCAGGCGCGTCGCGCGCTGGACTTCCTCTATGCCCGCCTGCAAAGCGGCGTTTCTGTCGAAACCTCCGACGTTGAAGGGGCGATCCGCATGGCGGTCGCTGCCGACGATCAACTGTCCCTGCCGACGCTGGAGCGCAAGGCCAAGCTCTCCATGGCGCAGATCTCGACCCGCAAGAAGACGATCGCCGCCCGCACGCCGACCCAGGACGCCTATATGCGCGCGCTGGAACGGTCCGAACTCGTCTTCGGCGTGGGCCCGGCCGGCACCGGCAAGACCTATCTCGCCGTTGCCCATGCTGCCCAGCTCCTGGAGCGCGGCGTCGTCGACAAGATCATCCTATCGCGTCCGGCGGTCGAAGCCGGCGAACGTCTCGGCTTCCTGCCCGGCGACATGAAGGACAAAGTCGACCCCTATCTGCGGCCGCTCTACGACGCCCTTTACGACATGATCCCCGGCGACAAGGTTGAGCGCGCCATTACCGCCGGCGTCATCGAAATTGCACCGCTTGCCTTCATGCGTGGCCGCACGCTCGCCAACGCTGCGATCATCCTCGACGAGGCGCAGAACACGACCTCGATGCAGATGAAGATGTTTCTGACGCGTCTCGGTGAAAACGGGCGGATGATCATCACCGGCGACCCGAGCC
>JAIXSF010000507.1 GCA_027484835.1 Rhizobiaceae bacterium
CATCGATACCCGCAATTCCTATGTCCGCGCCTCGGGCAAACTCATCGCAGTCGTCGGCATGGATGATGTCGTGGTCGTCGATACCGACGATGCGCTGCTGATCACAACCCGCGACCAGGCCCAGCAGGTCAAGCAGATCGTCAAGAAGCTCGAAAGCATCAAGCGCCGGGAACTTGCCCAGCACATGCGCAACCAGATGACCTGGGGCGAGGTCCGTCGGGTCCAGTCCGGCCCCGGCTACGAATTGCGCATGATGACGCTGCGACCGGGCACGATGCTTCCGATTGCCGAGGATCTGTCCTCCCACCGCATGGTGACCGTAACCACCGGTTCAGGCCTCCTGAAGACGGGCGCTATCACCCGGCCTCTGCGCGTCGGTGACAATTTCGAGGTCCAGGCCGGCGAAACCGCATCCATCTATTGCGGCCCGGAGACCGAGATGCAGCTCGTTGAAGTCGTGTGCGATGTTGCCGTCGAGGCCACAGAGACCGTCGCCACCCTGCAACTCGTGCATAGCTGAGGAATGGCGATGCGCAAGGGCCTCCCTCTCCTGCTGGCACTCCTGATGACCTCGACCGCTCCCGGCCTGCGTGCCGAGAGCCTCGACCATGCGGAACTGGCCAGGCTGACGCAGACCGTCGCGAAAATCGGTGCGCGGCTTCATGGTGCAGATGCCCGCAAGGATGATGCGAAGACCCTGCTGACCGGCCGCTTCGCCGTCATCGACCAGCCCGCTTTGCCGCTTCCCGCGCTGGACCGGCTAACGACCGTCGGGAAACTGCACACCGTGCCGATCGATTTCATGCTGGCACAGCTGCGCCTGCAGACGGGACAGCAGTTCAATGCCGAGATCGAGAAGGCACTGGTCAATCGTGCGGCGCCGGCTCTTTTCATTCGCGGTGGCGCAATGACGCTTGACCAGCTGGTGACGGAGGCAGACCAGGACCATCCGGGCGCCCTCACGCGCCAGGGCGAGAAAGTCGTTTCCCGCTGGCCAATCGTCATCTGGTCGGACTCGGCCCTGATGATCGAACCCGGTCAGACGCTGGAGCTTTCCACGGCGGACGGCGCCTTCATGCTGAATTCAGGCCTGCTGAGCGTCGATCAGGCCGAGCTCTCGGGCTCGGAAGACGTCAATGCCGGACTGAAGCCTTTCCGCCCCTTCGTGGCAACCGCCATGACCGGCGCGGTGCAGGCCAACGGTGCCCTATTCAAGCAGCTCGGCTTTGGCGGCGCTGGATCCACCAGCGGCGTCTCCATCCTGGGTGCCGCCCTCTTCCCGTCGAAGATCAGCTCGTTCGTGACCGACAGCACCTTCGAAAAGGTCTCGGGGCTCAGCCTCGAAAACACTCATCGCCTGGTGATCTCCGGCAACCGTTTCTCCGGCGGAACCGGTCCGGCCATTGCCCTGAAGGGTGTGACCGGGGCCCAGATCCGCGACAACGTGATTTCAGGCACCACCGAAGCCCAGGCGATTGACGTCCAGAATACCAGCTCGTCGATCGACATCACCGGCAACATCCTGATCGGCAATCGCGGCAGCGGCGTCTTCGTCGCCAATGACGTGCGCGATGTGACCATCACCGGAAACCTCCTGTCGGGCAACGGCCGTGGCGGTGTCTCGATTGTTCGCAGCGCCTGCGTGACGATTGCCGACAATGTCGTCATCTCGAACAGCCAGGTCGGCATCAAGCTGCGTGCAAGCAACGGGCTCACCCTGTCGCACAACGATCTGATCGGCAACGCTGGCGCTGGAATATCGATCATTGACCAGGAGGCGCACGCCCGCGTGGTCGTTGATGGCAATGCCTTCTCCGCCAACAAATCCGGCATCCATGGCGGATCGGCGAGCGAGGTTTCTCTCAAGGCCAACGACTTTGCGGGCCAGTCGCCAATCCTGCTGGACGGCGAGTTTGCCCCTTATGTCCCTGAACTTCTGCAGACCGCTGCGGCAGACACTGCCCTCACCATTCATGCCAACACCTCGTCCACCGCTCCGGTGGATTGCAAAACCGGGAGCTGACAATGGTCTTTTCCTCCGAGACTTTCCTGTTTCTCTTCCTACCGCTGTTCCTGGTGGCCTATTATCTGACGCCCGAGCGCCTGCGCTCGTGGACGATCCTGATCGGCTCCTACATCTTCTATTGCTGGTGGCGCGCCGATTACCTGCTGCTCTTCATCGCGGTCACCGCCTGGGCCTATGGCTGCGGTCTTCTCATCGATCGATGGGAGGGGCAGGCCCGAGCCAAAACGACGCTGATCATCGGTGTCATCGGCTGCCTGATCGTCCTCGGCATCTTCAAGTATCTGAACTTCTTCATGGACAGTTTCGCGGCCCTGCTGGGCACGACGCCGGACCAGCTTGGCTATCATTGGCAGCTCATTTTGCCGATCGGCGTGTCCTTCTACGTGTTCCACGCGATCGGTTACATTGTCGACGTCTATCGCAAGGACACACCGGCGACCCGCAGCTTCGTCGACTTCGCCGCCTTCATGGCTCTCTTCCCGCACATGATTGCCGGCCCCGTCCTGCGCTTCCGTGACCTGACCGACCAGTTTATCAAGCGCGAGCACTCTCTGCCGATCTTCACCTCCGGCCTCTACATCTTCACCATCGGCCTCGCCAAGAAGGTGCTGATTGCCGACACAGTAGCGCCCATCGCCGACCAGGCCTTTGCACTCGCCAACCCGACCATGGTCGAGTCCTGGCTCGGCGCCATCGCCTATATGCTGCAGCTCTACTTCGACTTCTCGGGTTATTCCGACATGGCGATCGGCCTCGCGCTGATGATGGGCTTCCGGTTCAAGGCAAACTTCAACATGCCTTACCTGTCAAAGTCGATCACCGAGTTCTGGCAGCGCTGGCACATCAGCCTTTCCACCTGGCTGCGCGACTACCTCTACATCCCGCTTGGCGGCAACCGGAAAGGTCCGCTTCGCACTTACCTCAACCTCTTCCTCGTCATGCTGCTCGGTGGTCTTTGGCACGGCGCCGCCTGGACCTATGTCCTCTGGGGTGCATGGCATGGCGCGTGGCTGGCCGTCGAACGCTACACCGGCTGGGCGAAGGCCTCGGCAACCAGTCTGATGGCCCTGCCGCTGACCCTCATCCTCGTACTCATCGGCTGGGTCATGTTCCGCGCGGCCAATATCCATGAAGCCTTCGCCATGTATGGCGGCATGATCGGCCTCAATGGCGTGACGCCCGGCATCGAGTTCCTCGCCAATGTCACCCGCGAAAACCTCGTCTTCCTTGTAGTCGCTATCGCAGCCGTCTTTGCCGAACCCTTCTTCAAGAAGTTCGCCGACGCGGAAATCGCACCACAGGTTCATGGCCTCGACTTCAACGGTTCGGGCACAGCGGTCGCCAAGCCCTCGATCACTCTGCCGCTCGCCATGGGCCTGCTGCTGGTGATCACGGTCGCCCGCCTCTCCGAACAGTCAGTCTCGCCCTTCCTCTACTTCCAGTTCTGACAGGAGCAACGACAATGGCCACTCTTCGCCAACACACCGCGACGCTTCTCGTTCCGACCATCTTCTTCGGCTACGCGATCTACGCCAACTCGGCTCTCCTGGTGTCCTCCGCGGCACCGGAGGCCAACGCCACGGAACGCAAGGACCTCTCGCTCTCCTACGTGATCGACGGCAATGCGACCCGAGATCTCGATGCGCTCTACAAGAACCGTCTGCCGCACCGCGATCCCTCGGTCGGCGTCTTCGGCAATGCCCGCTACACACTTCTCGGCGCCGGCCGCAAAGGCGTCGTTGTCGGCGACGAAGGCTGGTTCTTCACCACGGAAGAGTTCAAGCATGTCTCGCCGGACTCAATCGCATCTGCCGCAGACCACATCGACGGCATCCGCAAGCAACTCGAGGCTCAGGGCATCAAGCTCGTCCTGGCGCCTCTGCCGGCGAAGTCGGACATCTACGCCGATGAACTGCCGGCCATGATGCAGAGCACCGCGATGAGCGATGCCTATGGCGCGTTTATGGGAGCCCTGCGCGACAAGGGTATCGCCGTCGCCGACACCCGCAGCGCCCTGCTCAAGGCCAAACCCTTCGGCGAGGTCTTCCTGAAATCGGACACTCACTGGACACCGAACGGCGCCAAGGCAACGGCGGAAGCCATCCAGACGGCTATCGAAGGCGCAGGCATCGATCTGCCCGACGAGCCGGTCACCGCAGAATGGAAGCCGCCGGTCTCGATCTGGGGCGATCTGACCAAGTACGTGACATCTCCGGACTATGCAGCCCGTGCCGGCCTCAACCAGGAAAACATCCCGATCTACCGCACGTCGGTGAGCGCGGATGCTACCGGCGGCGACATCTTCGGCGACGACAGTTCCGTTCCGGTGATGCTGGTCGGCACGAGCTACAGCGCCAACGAAAACTGGTCCTTCCCTGACTTCCTGCGCACCTCGCTGTCCACGGACGTGGTCAATGTCGCCAAGGAAGGGCTCGGCCCAGGTGTCCCCATGATGGATCTTCTGGGCGGCACAGCCCTCGAAGAAACCAAGCCTGATGTCATCGTCTGGGAGTTTCCGATCCGATATCTCGGGACAAAGACGCTCTGGGAGCGTGCCAAGCAGGAACCGGTCGGAGGGCACCATGCCTGATCCGGTCAAGCCATTCACGGTCTCTGCGATCCTTGCACTGTCGCTGGCAGTCGCCTGGCCTGCGCATGCGGTGAAACCCTTCTTTCCGCGCAACCCGCCGGAGACCGCTGAACCCGCCAAGCTCGTGAAGCGCAAGACCATAGGCCCGGCTTCGCATCTGCCGATCGCACTCCAGACAGCGCGCAAACGCCTGCTTGCCGGCAAGCGGGTATCCTACGCCGAATTGCAGGCGCTGGCCGACGCAAGGGATGGCGTCGGCGCCTTCAAGCTGGCCGAGCGGATCCAGAAGCAGGGCGATCCGAAGCTCGCGACAGACGCACTGCATTATTTCGCGATCGCCGCCTATCAAGACCGTGGCTACGCGGTACGCCACATGTTGGACATCCTCGGCAACGACAGCCTGCAGCTCTCGCCTTCCCACCTCGAAAGCGCCGAAGCGGCCCTTCGGCTGCAGGCACGAAAGGGCAACGAGCAGGCGGTCGAGGGGCTGATCCGCCTTTACAGCGAAGGCCGCCTGTTCGGCGACAAGCGCGGCGAACTCGAGGCCCTCCTCGCCTCCGGCACAGGCAAGAAGAACGGGGATACGGCCTTCAAGCTCGCCATTCTCCTTCTGTCGGATCGCGACCGCACACCGGAGCAGACCGAGCAGGCGACCCGCTTTCTCGCGATCGCCGAAGAGAACGGCAGCATCGGCATGAAGGCGGCAGCCAGCAATCTGCTGGCCCAGTTGCAGACCAAGTCCAGTGAAACAACCGCGGAGGTTCAGCAATGACCCGAATTCGTCAGAGACGCATCCTCGCCGGCACGGCGCTTGCCGCCATCCTGATGGCGTCGGGCCATCAGGTCCGCGCCGAAACCGCAGGCTCGGACCCGTCGTCCGGCTATGGCTGCAGCAGCCTGGAGGAAATCGCCGAACTGCAGATGATCGAGGGGAAGGACGGCATGTTCTTCCGAATTCTCGCCGACCTTCGCCTGCAACACGCCTTCACCGAGCAGACCGTCGACAATCTGGCAGCGATGGCGAAGGCGCTGGAGAAGAACGGTACAACGCTCATCTACGTACCGCTTCCAACCAAGTCGCAAGTGCTTCCAGAGCTCGTGCCGGCGCGTGCCTCCCTCTACGGGTTCGACGCCGGCATCGCGACCGAGATTTATGACGATGTTGTGCGCCGCCTGAAGGAGAAGGGCGTTGCGGCGGTCGATATTGCGACCCCGATGCGTGAGGATAATCGCAATGGCTTCGGCGAATACTCCTTCTTCCAGGCCGACTTTCACTGGACGGCTCATGGTGCGGACATCGCCGCAAAGGCGATCGGCGATACACTGAGGGCGCTTCCGGCTTATGGCGACGTGACTCCGGTTCGCTTCGACATGAAGGAAGTACCGCCGCCAGAAGAGTTTTCCAGCATGCGCGAGCTTCTCCAGAAGCACTGCGTCACCCATGTCCCGACGGTCACGGCCCATACCTATGAAGCGGTACGCGCCGAGGATACGGCGGGTGATGCTGGCTCTGTAGACATCTTCGGCAGCGGCGACGAGGCGACGATCGCTCTCATCGGCACCAGTTACTCGGACAAGCCGATCAGCAACTTCTCGGGCTATCTCGAACACTGGAGCGGCATTCCGGTCGAGAACTACTCGATCTCCGGTGGTAACCAGTTCGGTTCGATCCTGTCCTACATCACATCGCGCGAATTCCAGGAAAAACGTCCACGGTTCCTGATCTGGGAAAACCCCATCTACAACAATCTCGGTCAGTATGGTGGCGCCCCCTGGGCCGAGATCGTGGCTGCTTCGCTGGGCGAATGCACGCCGGCAGTGCCGGCAACCAACAGCGGCGAAAACAGCGTGGAGGCCGATCTGTCCTCCATCAAGCTCAGCGATGACAACGTCATCCTCGCCGACATCGGCAGCGACGTCAGCCGCAAGGCAACCTTCACCCTCACCGGCGCCGACGGCACCGTTCGCACACGTTCGATCGAACGCGGCGACCGTCTGCGCTCCACTGGCCGCTACTTCTTCTCGCTTGGCGGCTTCCCCGAAGGCTCCGTCAACAAGGTCGCCGTCACTTTTGACGCGGCCGTCGACGATGCCACCACCCTTTCCATCTGCAAGACCAAAACTGGAGAACAGTCATGATGACCAAGACCCCGACCCGCTTCGCCATCGCCTCCTTCGCGGCAGCCCTCGCCTTCTCGACAGCGGCCTTCGCAGACGACGGCGGCCTGTATGAAAAGCCGCTCGATCCGAATTCGGCCTTCGTTCGCGTGATTGCACCGGGGGCGACCTCAGCCTCCGTTCAAAACAGCGCCTTCAACCAGCTTGAAGACGGCGTTTCGCCTTACGTGGCTGTCGTCCCGGGCGACATTCCAGTCTCCTCCACCTTCGGTGAAGGCAGCGTCAAGGCAAGTGCGGGCAAGTTCTACTCCGTCGTCGTCACCAAGGCCGGCGCCACCACTGTCGTCGACGACATGACCAAGAACCCGTCCAAGGCGACGCTGTCGCTCTACAACCTGACAGAAAAGGCAGCGATCGACCTCTTCGTACCGCAGGCCGGCGCCGAAGCCGTCTCGGACGTCGATAGCGGCGGTTCAAAATCCGTTGCGCTTCGCGCTCCGCTGGCAGTCGACCTCGTCGTCCGTGACGGCGACAAGGATCTCGCCAAGCTCGATAAGGTCGAATTCAAGCGCCTCGCCGGTGTGACCATTGTGGTCACCGGAGAGGGCGACTCGGTCGAAGCCGTCGCCGTTCCCAGCACCATTGCCCGATAATTGAAGACAGGTTCCGGAGGTTTATCATGACGATTGCAAGAATGGCGAAGTCGCTGCTGATGGCAGGCGTGATGACGATGGCCGCCGGAACACCCGGGCGCACGGCCGCCATCGACGTTCGGTTTGCACCGCCGGACGTCGAGCTGCCGAAGACGGCAGTCTGCACGCCGCGTGTACGTGACGAAGACATGATCGCCGAATGGACCGCTTGGGACCAGAAGACGCTGCCGAAGCGGGCGACCTTCGCGATCACCCGCGACATGAACCGAATGCGCGATATCGATGCGCGCCGGTTCGAGCCGATCATCACCAGAATTCAGGCGTTGATGCCGACGGTGAAGAAGAACTACGGCGAAACCGACGCCCTTTCCGATCAGGTCAAGCTGATGCTGGCCAAGGGCGAAAGCGACAAGGTTCGTGAACAGGGCCTCGTTCAGAAGCTCCTCGACACCGGGGGGCATCCCGCCGGCTCGCTCAACACCCTCGCCGACTACCTGATCGAGGGCAAGGGTATCGGACAGGACAAGCAGGCGGGGCTGAAGCTCAAGGTCCAGGCCGCTTACGGAGGCAATGCCGACGCGATCCTTGACCTCGCCCGCCTCACCAAGAACGGCGAAGCCGTGGACGGCTGGGAGATCGAACCCGAGCTTGCCGTCAACATGGCCTTCGGCTCGCTGGTCGGCGTCCTCGATGAAGGCATCTGCGACCGCATCAGCCGCGTCGCCCGCGAATATGACGACGGCGAAGTCGTGGTGAACGATCCGGCGCTCAGCATGGCCTGGTATCGCTTCGCCGCCGATCTCGGCGACACCGCGGCGGCCTGGGAAGTCGCAGAACTCAACCTTCTCAGCGAAAAGATCGTGAAGGACAATGACGTCCTCCTGAAATACCTGAAGAAGGCAGCAGACGGCGGCAACATGGCCGCCATCCTCGAAATGGGACGCCTTTACGCCGAGGGAGCGCTTGTGCCGCGCGATCGGCAAAAGGCTTTCGACTACTTCAAGCAGGCGGAAGCCGCAGGCAACCAGGCCGGCGTCATCAAGCAGGCGCAGCTCCTGGAGCAGACCAAGGACACTTCGCCGGCCGATGCGGCCGCCTATGAGGACCTGCTGCGCAAGCTGATCGCACGCAACGATCCGCCGCCATGGGCCTTCACCCGCCTCGCCCGTGTCATTCAGGCCCGCGACGGCATCTGGAAATCGACACCGGAGGTGAAGCCGTTGCTGGAAGAGGCCGTGAAACGCGGTGACATCGAGGGCGGCATCGACCTCGCCGAACTCCTGATGCGGGAAGACCTTTCGCCCAAGACCATCGCCCGCTCGACCGACCTCCTCTCCGGGGCGATCCACATCAACGGTGAAATCAACGCCATCGCCAAGCTGCAGCGGATCTATCTCTGCATGGATCCGGCAGGACCCGACATCGAGGCGTCCGACTACTGGGGCAATGTCGAGGCAGGTGCAGGCAACAAGACGCTGGATCTCGCCCCAGAACAGATCGACAAACTGCCTGAACTGAAGGATCCGATGGTAATCGCTGCGATCCAGACCCAGGCGCTATACGGCCGCGCCAGTGCGCTGGCACTCTACCAGCGTTACCTGAAGGGTGCCGGGTATTCGGATCAGGTTCTGCGGTTCTGGGCCGAGCGTGCGGAAGTCCGCCGTGGTGCAACCGTCGAAGCTGCTCTGCTGGAGTTCAAGCAAAACTTGGAAAAGGGCCGCATCAACGACGCCAAGCGCAGCATCCAGATGTCCGGCGAAGGCATGACGGTTGATGCGGGCCTGAGCTTTGCCCGCTTCCTCGTCAACAACTACGCCACGGATCCGGAAAGCGTGGCGCTCGCCAAGGAAATCCTGCATCCGCTTGCCGAGACCGGTTCCGGCCGCGCCGTACGCTTGCTCCAGGAGCTGGAAGGTCCGGATATGGATCCGCTGTCATCGCCCCTCGCTCGCTTCGGTGAAGTGATGCGGGATCGCGGGGACATGGCAGCCCAACTGCTGCTCGCCGAGAACACGGGATCCACGGAGCAGCGTGAGCGCCTTTATCATCAGGCGATCAGCACGCAGCGTTGCGACTACGACGACACCATGGCGCTGGCCGAGTTCGCGATCCGTTACCATCGTCAGGACGCCGAGCGCTGGCTGTCGATTGCCAACCACATCGCCGGCGACGACGCCTGGCGCAAGGTCAAGATCGCCGATGTCTACATGGCACTGGGCCGTCGCGACACCGAACAGCGGGCTTTGACGCTGTATGAAGAGGCGCGGGCCGGCGGCGAAGCAGCCGCATACTATCGCCTGGTGAAGCACTACGCCAACAACGCGAGCCAGGCTTACGACCCGCAAAAGGCGAGCGACATCTTCGTCGATCTCGTCCAGCGATCTGATCTGGAAACGGTGCCTGAAAAACTCCTCATGCTGGCCAACATGAAGCCGGAAATCCAGCGTCAGGTAGCCCAGCGCATCGACATCAAGCAGCTGTACCAGAAGTCCGCAGAGGTCGGTCAACCGGTTGCCATGCGTGAGGTGGCAAAGCTGCTGCGTAACGACGCAAAGGACAGCAAGTCGATCCTCGCCGCCTTTGATTGGCTGAAGAAGGCCGCCGAAGCAGGCGACGCGGAGGCCATGTTCCTTCTGTCGCAATCCTATGCCTACGGGCTGGGCACACGCCCGGCTCTCGACGCCGCACAAGCCTGGATGGCGAAAGCCGCAGAAGCGGGTTATCCCGCCGCCACTCAGGTCCTGAAGCTCAACAACGCAGGAACGGAGGGTTGACCATTGGCCGATCGCACCAAATGGACACTAAACCGCCACATCGCAGCTTCGCTGCTCACCATGACCGCTGCCTTCACCGCCGCCCCTGCGGCGAGGGCCGCCGAGGAGACCTGCTTCAAGACGCCGACGCCGGTCATGAGCCTCGGTTTCGGCAGTCGCTATGAAGCAGCTTCCCAGACACGCTCCGACATCGACGAGGAGTCCGATGCGGCCGTGACCAAGGCACTGAAGCCGATCGATCAGTTCATCCAGAACCTCGCCAAGATCGTGTCGAAGGCGCAAAACGAGACCGATGTCACCACACGCCGGGCCTATCAGCGCTGCGTGGTGGATTCCATCTACACCTGGGCAAAGGCCGATGCTCTCAATGACATGCGGACCTTCAACGCCAAGCTCTCCGTGCCCTCGCGCATCGGCGGCCTCGCAATCCTCTATGCCGAAAGCCGCGACCAGGTGCCGGGGCTGCACGACCGGGAGCGTATCATCGAGAAATGGCTGCAGAAGCGTGCCCGGGAAATCGTCTATTTCTTCGAAAACGAAGCGACCAAGGGTGCGGCACGCAACAATCTTCGCGCCTGGGCCAGCATGGCCGTTGGTGAAGTTGGCATACTGAACAGCGACCGCGGCCTGGTCGAATGGTCGATCCTCAGCAATGACACGATGATCACCAATGCAGCCACGGATGGCAGCCTGCCCCTCGAGATGAACCGTCAGCGTTACGCTCTGCACTACCAGCTGCACGCAATGACCCCACTGGTCGCATCGGTGGCGCGCAACTGCGAGGCGGGTTACGGGAAGGGAGGTGCGGATCTCCAGAAGCTGAGCACCATGGCCCGCTTCTCGATCGCGGCTGTAAAGGATCCGAAGATCGTCCAGAAGATCAACGGCAAGAGCCAGACGGTGAAACCGGGGCTGAAGAACAATCTCTCCGCCCTTGCATGGCTGGAGCCCTATGTGGCCCTGACAAACGACCTGGAAATGGAAAAGGAGTTTGCCTCGCTCCGTCCGCTGGCCAATTCCAAGCTGGGCGGGAACCAGACCAGTCTCTACGATGGGCAGCGCGTCAGCTGCACCATTACAGTACAGAACTAATAACAGCTCAGTCTGACGAAAGACGGATCCGATGACCGATCAGGGGCTGCTCCACGCGGGCAGCTCCCGAAAGACCGTCCTCCGGCGAACGGTCGATGTTCCAGTCCTGCACTTCGAGCTGGACGAGCGACTTCACGGCCTCGAGCGAAACGCTACGCCCATGGGTACCCGCCAAGGCTTCGCCCAGGCGGCTCAGAAGGTCTTCTGTCAGGTTTTGCGGGGACTGCGTCACCTCGGTGCTCCTCTGACGACATCCTGCTACAAACATGGGAATTGCGGAAGCCGTTCGCCATCGAAGCTGGGCTTAAACACTTAAAAAAGTCGCAATTCTTCGTGAGCGGGCCACGCCCGGTGCAAGTCTTTCAGGAGCGATGGCAAACAAAGTATGACGAAATTCGGGCGCCATTGGCGCCCGTATCGAAAGCCGGAGCATGAAGGCACCGGACACGAAGGATTTGATGATCAGGCGGCCATGCCCCAGGACGACGGGTCGTCTTCACCGAACATGCGCTCCAGGCTGAGGAAGCAGATCATGCTCTTGTCATGGGCAATGATGCCGTCCGAGAAGGCTGCGCTTGGACCTGTGGCGGCCGGCAGCGGCTGCAGCGTGCTGCCGGATACCGTCAGGATGTCCGAGACGCCATCGACCAGAAGTCCGACGGTCATGCCGTTCACTTCGGTCACGACGACAGCGCTGCGTTCCGTTGCTTGCGCTGCAGGCATCCCGAGCTTGATCGCAAGATCAACGATCGGAATGACAGTTCCGCGAAGGTTCATGACGCCGAGCACTTCATAAGGGGAATGCGGGATGGGGGTGACCGGTGCCCAGCCGCGAATTTCGCGGATGGAAGTGGTCTTCACGCAGAATTCCTGTTGGTGCAGCCGAAACGCGATGATTTCGAGGGCATCGGCGGCATTCGAATTTGTATTCATCTGCGTTTCCTCCTGCTGCCAGCCGCCTTCGGCTCGCACCTTGTCTCGATGGTGGTCGGCCCAAGGGCCGGCGCAGACCAAAAGTCTGCCTTCGTCGCAACTTTAGCGCACCAGTAATTAAAGAATATCTAAATCAATATGGAGAATGCTCCCCGCTGGCACAGGTGGAGACCCGCTCGTCTGCGAGCATGGTGAAATGCGCCATCTGGCCTGCACTCCACCACGAAAATTCGGTCATCAGCCGGGGATCAACCTCCCCGATGCGCCCGCCTTGCAACGTCAGCAAGCCGCGCGACGTCACCATGCCAAGCACATTGCCGACGTGCTGGCGCGAGACCTGGAAGCGCTGCGAAAGTGCGTCATAAGAGAGCGGCAAACTCCAGCCTTCGCCGAGCATCTGCGCAAGATGCGCCCCCATCACGGCACAGAGCATCAGATACCCGCTATCGCGACCGGTAAATTCGACCACCGTCTCGAACGGTGTAAACAGCACGTCCATGGACTGGACGGCGCCCATTGACCGTCCGATCAACCGACTGACGCGTTCCGGATCCGAAATCAGGGTCTCGAAGTGCCCGTGCGGCTCGATGACCGCAGACGCGGCGACGAAGGAAAGCGGCGAGCGCGCGATCTCCATGACGAGCGCCGGGGTCGGGCGTAGCCTGATTTCCCGCCGGTCGCACGCATTCTGTTGGGCAACAACATAACCGCCCGCCTTCAACCCCGCCATCAGATCGGTGACCTGTCGGGAACTGGCTGGAACCAGCGACTGGAGCAAGGTCATGGTGGGCGCTGGCCCCAGTCCTCTTTCATAGATGTCCGACAGCCCGATCAACGTGTAGCAGGTGATGTAGCGCATCTTCTGAGCGAAGATCTTGTTGGCAGGCCATTTGAATGCGCTGGGCTCGACCATCCTGCGGCAATAGGAAAGCATGGCGGCGTCAAACGCAGGATGCTCAACAAGCCGGCCGGCGAACTGCCAGACGGGTTGTTCGAAATGCTTCTCGATGCCGGGATGAACGGGCAATCGACCCCGGCTGAATTTGGCACGCAATTGATCCATGGCCCCCTCTCCACAAGACGGCGCCATTAGGATTCGAATTCGGTCGTGCCGTCGATTGGTAAATCTTGTAGTTTCTTCTAATTCACGATGCTTTTGATCACGATGTGGTCGCGGCAAGGCCTAGTAAACGGGTTTCACCCAACTCATGGGTGAGCAGCACGGCGCCGGCCGGAAGCCGGATAGGCAGGGACCGAACTGGCTTTTACCTTGCTCGTGCGCTTATGTGCGGCGCCTCTTGGCGCGTGTCGGCAAAGGCCTCAATCTGCGGCGACAAAACATATAAGTTTTGTTCTATGCGTTTGATCCATCCCGCCGAGCGCGCTTGCCACCTACGATGTCAAGGGTATATATTCGTATCTATGAAGATTGATCCTGAACAGATGAAGGCCGGCGCCGATATGGCCAGCGAACTCCTGAAGTCGCTGTCAAACCGCTATCGGCTGCTGATCCTGTGCCGCCTCGCCGATGGAGAGCATTCTGTCGGGCAACTGGCGGAATTTCTGGGCATCCGCGACAGCACAGTCTCCCAGCATCTGGCGCTGCTACGCCGCGAAAAGATTATCGCCGGACGACGCGACGGCCAGACCATCTGGTACCGGATCGAGAGCGAACCGGCGCGAGCCGTGATCGGCACCCTCTATAACAGCTTCTGCAAGACATCTGACGGCGTCGCCTGAAGACCCGGTAACGAGCCGCAAAGAGCAACGACGCTCGCGGCTTGACTTTCATTTATCCAATACATACGTATTATCGTAGATATGTATCTTAAGGAGAAAATCATGTCGATCGACCGCGCCGTCCTTCTCTTCGCTGGCTTCATGGTCCTGGTGTCCCTGCTGCTCACCCATTTCGTCCATCCCGGCTTCCTCTGGTTCACCGTTTTCATCGGCGTGAACATGATGCAGTCGGCCTTCACCGGCTTTTGCCCGGCAGCCATGATTTTCCGCAAGCTGGGGCTGCGTCCCGGCACCGCATTCTGAGGAACCCCGCCATGCAGAAGTCCGCCCTCATCACCCTGCTCGCCGCCATGACGACTGGGGGACTGACCGCCGCCCAGGCGACGGATCTCAAGCTTGCGACCGTCAGCATTCCGGAGATGAAGGCGGTCTATGGCCAGATCCAGCCACGCAACAGCGTGCTCGCAAGAGCGCGCCTCGGTGGCACCATGGTTCGGCTCGATGTCACCGAGGGTGACCTCGTCAAGGCCGGCGACGTGATCGCCGAGATCAAGGACGACAAGATCGACTTCCAGATCAAGGCGGTCGATGCACAGCTTCAGGGCCTCAGCGCCTCAATGAAGGATGCGCAGGTTGAACTCGACCGCGCGGATCGACTGGTTCAAAGCGGCGCCGCAAGCACCCAGCGCCTCGATCAGCTCAGAACCCAGCTCGACGTGATCACCAACCAGGTCCGTCAGACCGAAGCGCAGCGGTCCGTTCTCGTGCAGCAGGCCTCCGAGGGCGCGGTTGTTGCCCCCTCCGATGGCCGTGTGATCTCGGTTCCCGTGACGCGCGACGCAGTCGTGATGGCCGGAGAAACAGTTGCCACCATCGCCGGCGGCGGCTTTTTCCTGCGGCTGGCGATCCCCGAGCGCCACGCCCACGAACTCACCCAGGGCGCGCCGATCCGTATTGAGGCCGCTAGCGAAAAGCTTGAGGGCGAACTGGTGAAAATCTATCCGCAGATCGAAGGTGGTCGTGTGACGGCAGATGTCGAGGTCGAAGGCCTCGACACCGACTTCGTCGCAGCCCGCGTTCTGGTCGAACTGCCCGTCGGCGCGCGCCAGGCGCTGCTGGTCCCTGCGACAAGCCTCACCAACCGCGCCGGCATTGACTTCGTCGCAGTCCGTGAAGGCGAAGCCATCGTCGAACGCGCCGTGGTCGTCGGCGAAGCCATCGAGCTTGAGGGCGCGCCTCAGATCGAGATCCTGTCCGGCCTTGCAGTGGGCGATATCGTGGTGACGAAATGACAAACCCCAATCAAAACACTCCGGGGGCTGGCGAGCCCGACGACGATACCCCGATGACCAATCTGGGCATCGCCGGCAATCTCACGCGCGCCTTCATCAAGTCGCCGCTGACACCGCTTTTCCTGATCGCCGCCTTCGCCTTTGGGCTCGTGGCACTGCTCACCCTGCCGCGTGAGGAAGAGCCGCAGATCTCCGTGCCCATGGTCGACATCATCGTCCAGGCTCCTGGCCTGCGCGCCGATGATGCGCAGAAGCTGATCACCGAACCGCTCGAAACCATCGTCAAGAGCATCAACGGCGTCGAGCACATCTACTCCCAGTCCATGGACAACATGGTCATGGTCACCGCCCGCTTCCTGGTCGGCACCTCCTCGGATGCCGCGGTGCTGCGCGTCCATGACAAGGTGCGCGCCAATATCGACCGCATCCCGGTCGGCATCGCCGAACCCAAGGTGGTCGGACGCGGCATCGATGACGTCGCGATCGTCACCCTCACCTTCTCCCCGACAAAGGACGCGAGCGGCCATGTCGGCGCCAACGACCTGACCCGCATCGTCCGCGAAGTCCGCAACGAAGTTGCCAAGGTCGAGGACGTCGGTCTGACCTATGTCGTCGGCGAAACCAACGAGATCATCCGCATCTCGCCACAGCCGGAAAAGCTTGCCCTCTATGGCATCACCCTGCAGCAGCTTGCCGGCAAGGTCGGCGGCGCAAACACGGCCATGCCCGCCTCCCAGGTTCGCGAAGGCGGTCGCCAGATCGATGTGATCGCCGGCGAAACGCTTTCCACGCCTGCCGAGATCGGCAATCTGCTGCTCACCGCCCGCGATGGTCGTCCGGTCTATGTCCGCGATGTCGCAGCGATCGACTTTGCCACCGACACCACCGAAGCACGGGTCTCCACCTTGCGAAAGGATGGCGATGCCATCGAGCGCGCCCCCTCCGTCACGCTCGCAATCGCCAAGCGCGCCGGATCGAACGCGGTCGTGGTTGCCGAGACAATCCTTCAGCGCGTCGAAGCCCTGGAAGGCAAACTGATCCCCGAGGACATCCATGTCGAGGTGACCCGCAACTACGGGGAAACCGCCAACGAAAAGGCGAATGAACTCCTCTATCACCTCGCTCTTGCGACCGTCTCCATCATCGCGCTGGTCTGGATCTCGATCGGCCGCCGCGAAGCCCTTGTCGTGGCGATCGTCATCCCCGTGACGATCCTGCTGACGCTCTTTGCGTCGCGTTTGATGGGCTACACGCTGAACCGCGTCTCGCTCTTTGCCCTCATCTTCTCGATCGGCATCCTCGTTGATGACGCCATCGTCGTCATCGAGAACATCGCCCGCCACTGGGGCATGGGCGACAAGCGCTCACGCCGCCGCAGCGCCATCGAGGCTGTCGCCGAAGTCGGCAATCCGACGATTGTTGCAACCCTCACCGTGGTGGCCGCACTCCTGCCGATGCTCTTCGTCTCCGGCATGATGGGCCCCTATATGAGCCCGATCCCGGCCAATGCTTCCGCCGCGATGATCTTCTCCTTCTTCGTCGCGGTCATGGTCACCCCTTGGCTGATGCTGAAGGTCGCTGGCAACGCACCCGTGCATGCCCATGCCGATCACGAGACCGGCAGCATGCTGGGCCGGATGTATGCGGCAACCGCCCGCCCCATCCTGGCTACGAAAACCCGCAGCTGGGTCTTCCTGATCCTGGTCGGCATCCTGACGATCGGATCGCTGAGCCTCTTCTACACAAAGCATGTCACGGTGAAGCTCCTGCCCTTCGACAACAAGTCGGAACTTCAGGTGACGATCGACCTGCCGGAGGGCTCGTCCGTCGAGACGACCGATGCGGTCGCCCAGGCCGTGGGACGCAAGGTGCTTGACATGCCGGAAGTGATTTCCGTCCAGACCCATGCCGGGACCGCAGCACCCTTCAACTTCAACGGTCTTGTCCGCCACGCCTATATGCGTGCCGCGCCCTATCAGGGTGACGTTGCCATCAACCTGACGCCTAAGGGCGATCGCGACCGCACGAGCCACGATATTGCCCTCGATATCCGCAAGCAGATCGCCGATATCGCAATGCCTCAGGGTACCAGCCTTAAGGTCGTCGAGCCCCCACCGGGCCCGCCGGTCATGGCAACCCTGTTGGCTGAAATCTACGGTCCGACGCCGGAAATCCGCCGCGCCGTCGCTGCCAAGGTCGAAGCAGCCTTCCGCTCGGTGCCCTTCATCGTCGACGTCGACAATTCCTATGGCGTCGAGGCCCCGCGCAAGCGGCTGGTGATCTCCACCGACGACGCGGAATTCTACCGGGTCGAGGAAGGCGATGTCTTCGACACGATCGCCATCCTCTCGAACGGCAAGACGATCGGCTATTCCCACCGCGGCGCAGGGCGTCCGCCGATCCCGATCCGGCTGGAGCGTGCCAAGGGCGAGAAGGTGATCGACGAGCGCTTCCTCTCGACACCGATGCCGGCCAATGTCTTGCCCGGCGACAAGGGTGTCGTCGAGCTCGGCGACGTCGTGCGCGTCGTCGACGAAAAGACCTCCCTGCCGATCTTCCGTCACAACGGCATCAGCGCCGAAATGGTGACGGCTGAACTCGCCGGCGACTTCGAAGCCCCGCTTTACGGCATGCTTGCCGTCCAGGAGGCGATCGACGAGCAGGACTGGACTGGCCTGCCGAAGCCAGTGATCGCGCTTCACGGCCAGCCGACCAATGAAGATCAGGCCACCCTGCTCTGGGATGGCGAATGGGAAGTCACCTGGGTCACCTTCCGTGACATGGGTGCAGCTTTCATGATCGCGCTGCTCGGCATCTACATCCTCGTCGTCGCCCAGTTCGGCTCGTTCAAGGTGCCGCTGGTGATCCTCACACCCGTGCCGCTGACCTTCATCGGCATCCTCGGCGGCCACTGGCTGTTCGGCGCACCCTTCTCGGCAACCTCGATGATCGGTTTCATCGCGCTCGCGGGCATTATCGTCCGCAACTCGATCCTGCTGGTGGATTTCATCCGCCACGCCGACCATACCGGCAAGACGCTGATGGACGTGCTGATCGAGGCAGGTTCTATCCGCTTCAAGCCGATCCTGCTCACGGCACTTGCGGCCATCATTGGTGCCGCCGTCATCCTGACCGACCCGATCTTCCAGGGGCTGGCAATCTCGCTGCTCTTCGGCCTGATCTCCTCAACCCTGCTGACGGTTCTTGTCATTCCGGCCATCTATCGGGTGCTGCGGAGCTAAGAGCTTCCAAGACGACAAGGACAGACGGCCGCGCGACCTGCGCGGCCGTCTGCGTTGAAGAACAAGAAATTCGACACACCCCCTTCAAAGAGACATCGAAAAGTGTAAACTAAATTTGACACTCAAGCTGAAGCGGGACCCATGGCCCTTCCATTCCCATTCGCCGCCATCGTTGCACAGGAGGACATGAAAAAGGCCCTCCTGATGGCTGCTGTCGAACCTCTGCTCGGCGGTGTCCTGATCTTCGGCGATCGCGGTACGGGAAAATCCACCGCCGTGCGGGCCCTGACAGAGCTCCTGCCACTAATCGAGACACGCGCCGGCTGCCGCTACAATTGCCTGCCCGCAGACCCTCAAGCCGCCTGCGCCGTCTGCAATCCGACAAGCGGCCAGAAGCCACCGCCGGTGGTCAGGCATCGGGCCCCAATGATCGACTTGCCGCTCGGCGCCACCGAAGATCGTGTGTGCGGCTCGCTGGATATCGAAAAGGCGCTCGTCGCCGGAGAGAAGCATTTCGAGCCCGGACTTCTTGCCGCCGCCAACCGCGGCTTCCTTTACATCGATGAAATCAACCTGCTGGAAGACCATCTTGTCGACCTCCTGCTCGATGCCGCAGCCTCAGGCGTCAATGTCGTCGAGCGCGAGGGCCTGAGCATTCGGCATGCCGCCCGCTTCGTGCTCGTCGGCAGCGGCAATCCGGAAGAAGGAGACCTGAGGCCCCAGCTGCTGGACCGCTTCGGCCTCTCCGTCGAGGTTCGCACCATCGAGGATCTCAACCAGCGCATTGACGTTATCCGCAGACGGGATGCCTATGAAACGGACCCGGGTGCCTTCGCAAAGCTCTGGGCCAAGCGCGATGCCGCAATTGGTCGACGGGTTGTTGCAGCCCGCAAGATCCTTCGTCAGGTCGAAATCCCCGACAACGTTGTCATGCGGATGTCGCAGCTCTGTCTGCGGCTCGGCATCGACGGCATGCGCGGCGAACTGACCCTGATGCGCGCATCCCGCGCGGCGGCCGCCCTCGCAGACCGTACACAGGTCGCCTGGGATGACGTCTCCGACATCGCGCCGATGGTGCTTTGCCATCGCCTGCGCCGCGATCCCCTCGATGACGCCGGCACCACGCCCAGAGTCGAACGGGCGCTTGCCACGATCAGCGATGGATACGGGCATGGCTGAACTCGGCGCGCACGAAGCCTTTGAGCAGGCTCTCGATATCAGGGGGGCGGAGCTCTGGGCAGATGCGCAGCTGGCAGCGGAACTGCTGACGTCCGGTCGGTCGGCGATCGGCGGACTGTGGCTGAAGGCGCGCGCCGGTGGCGTGCGTGATCTGTTTCTGTCGCGGCTCCAGGATCGGCTTGGAACGACCATGCCCTGGACCCGACTTCCCCCGGGCACCTCGATGGCCAACCTCACGGGAGGGATCGATCTGGCAGCGACCGCAAAACAGGGCAAGTTGGTCCGCCAACAGGGGATCCTGTCGCGCGCTGCCGGCGGCATCCTTCTGATCCCCATGGCCGAACGCCTCGACCCTGCTCTGGCAGCACTGGTCGCGAACGCCATGGACGCGCCATCGGACACCAGCCCTGTGGTCATTGCCCTGGATGAATCCCTCGACGACGAAGCGCCGCTATCGGCGACCATCGGCGACCGTCTTGCACTGCGCGCCGATCTCGATGGCATCGGCTGGCACCATGTTGAGGCAGAACCGGATCGATCAGCCTTCAGGCGCACTCTGCAGGACGACTGGCGCCGTGCGCGGATCGAGGACAGTCTTTTGAAGGCCCTTGCAGGAATTGCCTCGAGCGCCGGCCACCCCTCTTCACGGATCCTCAGCCATCTGGTCCGGACAGCTCGTCTTCTCGCTCGGCGCGGCGATCGCGACGCCGTGGAAGAGGCAGATCTGCTGACGGCCCTTCGGCTCTGCCTTGGCATCCGTCTCGCACCAGTCAGCGCCCCACCTCCGCCGGACGTCGAGCCACAGGTCCCGGAGGAGCATACGCAGGCGTCAGAAAATGAAGGCCAACAGCCGAACGATCCTGACCCGGAGGCAAAGGCCGAGACATCGAGCCCGACCGAGCTCGACGCCTTGACCGAAATGCTGGCTGCCGTACAGGCCGGCTCTCTCGCGACAGATCCGTGGCTAACCCTTGCGCAACGTCCCACCCGCGGCTCTGGCCTTGCGGGAAAGTCGGGCGGCGTTCGCAAGAATGCGCGCCGCGGACGCCCCTTCGGTATCGGCCTGACCCCACCTTACGCGGAAGCTCGTCCCGATCTCGTCGCCACATTGCGTGCAGCCGCCCCTTTTCAGAAGATCAGGGCCGCCCAGCGCCGCGCCATCGGCCAGTCCGCAGCCGCATCGACTGCCGACGCATTCACGCCGAGAGCATTCGTGGTGAAGGACGATTTCCGCTACGTGCGCCTCCGCCATGCGGCCCCCTCGACTGCAATCTTCGTCGTTGATGCCTCGGGGTCGACCGCCCTCGAACGCCTCGGCGAGACCAAGGGGGCAATCGAACAGTTGCTCGCCCGATGCTATGTCCGCCGCGACGAAGTCGCCCTCATTTCATTTCGCGGCACCGAGGCCGAGCTTCTGCTGCCGCCCACGCGGTCGCTCACCGCCGCAAAACGCAAACTCTCCGGCTTGCCCGGTGGCGGACCGACACCGCTCGCCGCTGGCCTCAAGGCTGGGCTCGAACTCGCCTTGTCCGTCGAGCGGCGAGGCAGCACCCCGGTTCTGGTTCTGCTGACGGACGGTAGCGGCAATATCGCCCTCGACGGTACGGCCGATCGCACACGCGCAGCCGAAGAACTCTCGCACCTCGCAAAGACCTGCAACGCCAGGGAGCTCCGCACGATCTGCATCGACATTGCACGGCGCCCGCGCGAAAGCGTGACCCATCTCGCCAGCATGCTGGGCGCTGACCTGCATATCCTGCGTCACGCAGATGCCCGCCGCGTGTCGCATCTGGTCGATCTCTCCATGCAGGAGGCACGGGCATGATGAGTGGCCGCGATCGACTGAACTGGGAAACCGATGGCCGGTCCTGGCCACACCACAGCGCGAGCCGCTTCCTGCAGACCAGCTCCTGTGATTGGCATGTGCAGGTGGCCGGCCCCGACAACGGCCCGGTGGTTCTCCTGTTGCATGGAACGGGCGCCGCCTCCCATTCCTGGCGCCACATGCTCCCGCTTCTGTCCACACGCTTTCGTGTGGTTGTGCCGGATCTGCCCGGCCACGGTTTTACCCGTCCGCGCGGCGTTGCAGATCTTTCGCTGCCGGGCATGGTTCGCGCCCTGACGGAACTTCTGGCACACCTGGATCGCTGCCCGGCAGTCATTCTCGGCCATTCGGCGGGTGCAGCGATTGCCGTCACACTGGCCGCCAGTCACGCCTCGGCGGTTCCGCGCCATGTCATCGGCATCAACGGCGCCTATCTGCCGATCCGCGGCAACGCGCTGTTTTCGCCACTTGCCAAGGCGCTATTCGCCAATCCCTTCTCCGCCTCGATGTTCTCGCTGCTGTCTCGCGTGACGCCACTTGGCGGCAATCTCCTGACAGCAACCGGCTCTTCGATCGATGAAGAGGGCAAGGCGATCTATCGCATGCTGCTCGCCTCGCCTGCCCATGTCCGCGGTGCGCTCGGCATGATGGCGGCCTGGGATCTGACCCGTTTCGACGCCACGCTGCAGCGACTGCCCTTCCCGATGACCCTGATCGCCGCGAAGGACGACCCCATGGTACCAATCGAAAATTCGAGCCATGCGGCCCGGCATGCGCCCGGCAGCCGCCTCATCCTGACCGATCGCGGAGGCCATCTGCTGCACGAATGTCGTGCCGCCGAAGTCACCCGCTGGCTCGATGAGGCAATGGGTGATCAGAGACCGAACGGAGCGGACGCAGCATGAACATCGCCGGACGTTTCCCTCGATCAAAGAAAGACCCCGCCGACAACCGGCCCCATGCCGTGGTCATTGGTGCCGGCATTGGCGGACTGACCACCGGCGCACTTCTGGGCGCCAAAGGCTACCGGGTCACGATCCTCGATCCCCTCGACGAGCCAGGCGGTCGGGCCTATGCGCACCGGCAGGATGACTTCACCTTCGATGCAGGCCCCACCATCATCACCGCCCCCTGGCTCTTCGAGAACCTTTGGCGCGACTGCGGCGGCCGGTTGAGCGACGACGTGGAGCTCAGACCCAATACCCCCTTCTACCGGGTCCGCTTCGACGATGGCACCATCTTCGACTATTCGGGCGATCGCGCAGCGATGGAGGACCAGATCGCGCGGATAGAGCCCCGGGACGTTGCCGGTTACCGCAGTTTCCTTGACGAGAGCCGCCGCATATATGAGGTCGCGTTCGAGCAGCTTGCGCACAAGCCGTTCCACAGCCTGCTGTTCACGGCAAAGACGCTCGCGCGCCTTGTTCGCCTAGGCGGCTATCGCTCCGTCTATTCCGTCGTGTCGAAGCACTTCAAGAGCGACAAGCTGCGTACGCTCTTCTCGTTCCACCCGCTGCTGATCGGTGGCAACCCCTTCTCGGCGACATCCTTCTACTGCCTGATCGCCCATCTCGAGGGCAAATACGGCGTGCACCACGCGATCGGCGGCACCAATGCGTTGGTGAGAGGCATCGCCTCCCTGGTCACCCGAAATGGCGGCCGCATCAGGTTGAACGAAACGGTGACGGAAATCGAGACCGAGGGCCGAACGGCAACCGGCGTGCGCCTGTTATCCGGCGAGCGCATAGCCGCAGATATCGTCATTTCGAATGCCGATCCCGCAACGACCTATGGCCGCCTGCTGAAGGACTACCCGCGACGCCGCTGGACCGATGCCAAGCTCGCGCGCGGCGATTATTCCATGAGCCTATTCGTCTGGTACTTCGGCACCAACCGCCGCTATGACGACGTCCTCCATCACACAATGCTCTTCGGACCACGCTACAAGGGCCTCCTGGACGATATCTTCAAGAAGCACCGGCTGGCCGGCGATTTCAGTCTCTACCTGCACCGCCCCTCCGCGAGCGATCCGACACTGGCGCCCCCCGGCTGTGATGCCTTTTATGTCCTGAGCCCGGTTCCCAATCTGGAGAGCAAGACGGATTGGGCAGAGGCGGGCGAACGCTATCGCAGCAAGATCAGCAAACGGCTCGAAGAGACGGTTCTGCCGGGTCTCTCCCGGCACATCGTGACGTCGCGGATTGCCACACCCGTCGATTTTCGCGACCGGCTGCTGTCATGGCATGGAGCCGCTTTTGCGCTCGAGCCAAAGCTGCTCCAGAGCGCCTGGTTCCGCCCGCACAATAAGAGCGAAGAACTCGATAATCTCTTTCTTTGCGGTGCCGGCACCCATCCCGGCGCCGGACTGCCAGGTGTCGTATCGTCTGCTCGAATCGTTGCCGACCTGGTGCCCACTCCAGCCGCTGTCCTTGCCAGTTCCTGGGAGCGCAATGCAAAGGATGCCCGGCCATGAGCTTATCCGACGACACATTGCCGGACCACTATCTCGCACGTCCTCTGACACGACGGCCGATCTTGCTGAATTACGGCTTCTCAGGCGATTTCGAGGATCAAAAGGCATGTTCCGCAGCCATCCGGCGTGGCTCAAAGTCCTTTCATCTCGCATCTCTGCTCCTGCCGGCGCCAACCCGTCTGGCTGCCCGCGCGCTTTACGCCTTCTGCCGTCATTCCGATGACCTGATCGATGACCCGCGCAGCGGAATGCCAGCATTGACGCGGCTCAGACAGCGGCTGGACCTGATCTACGCCGGCGACCCTGCCCCCTTCGCATGTGACCGTGCCTTTGCCCGCGTCGTGCAGGAATACGCGATCCCGGAACCAGTGGTGGAAGCGCTGCTTGACGGTTTTGCGATGGATCTCGAAGGTCGCAGGCATCAGACCATCGAAGACGTCAAGGCCTATGCAACCTGCGTGGCGGCAAGCGTCGGCCTGATGATGGCCTGCGTCATGGGTGTGCGCGACCGGGCAGCGCTGGCAAGAGCCGCGGATCTCGGCATCGCAATGCAGCTCACCAACATCGCCCGCGACGTCGGGGAAGACGCCAGAAACGGCAGGCTGTATCTGCCGATTGCCTGGCTCGATGAGCAGGGTGTAGACGCCGACGCTTTTCTGCGTGATCCGCGCTACAGCCCTGCAATCGGGGCCGTGGTGCAGAGATTGCTTGACGAAGCCGCCCGCCACTACCGCCTGGGCCACGCCGGGATACAGAGCCTGCCGAAGCCCTGCAGGCATGCAATCCGCACGGCCGCTCTTGTCTATGAGGCGATCGGCAAGAGCATCGCGGCCAATGGCTACGACAGTGTCTCGCAGCGCGCCACCACGGGCCTTGCAACGAAGCTCGCCCTGATGTTGAAGGCACGCGGCGAAGACGGCCGCTGGTCAGCCACCACTGTCAGGGATCTGCACAAGGGAAGCGATCCGGCTGCGCGCGACCTCGTCACCCTCAGCGGAGCACTGGCGAATAGCCAGCCAGCAAGCCGATCGACCGGGTCAAATACACCGGAGGACACGGCAATTGGCCGCGTCACAGGTATTCTTCTGCGTCTGCATGCGGATGCACGGACGGAAGCTCGCGAGCGTCGGCGCGCGGCACGAGAGAAGGTGGCGACCCTTGCTTGAGAACTATTTCGGGATCATCGAAGCAATCTTCGTTTTCAGCCTCGCGATTGCCTTCTACGTCTGGCAAATGCGCGACCTGAAGAAGGAAAAGCTAAAGGCCGACGCGCGCGCGCGCGAAGCCGCGCAGCAGCAACAGCGCGAGGCGCAGCGGGACTAGCCCCGACGCGGCATGCGGAAAGGCAACATCAACCGCACGAGCGGCATGGCAAGCCGCCGACAGTCCAGCGTTTCGTGCATCATCACAACGCGGTCACCGGAGATGGTCGTTTCCACCAGAGACCGCCGATAAAAGGGCGTATCCTCGTAGACACTCCGCAAGGCCGGTTCCGCCGCATCGTCGCAGGCTATGCCGCCACCGACACCCCAAAAGCCACGGCGCAGGACACGGCGTGCAGGCGGCACAATTGTGCTGACTTCGCCCTCATCCGAATAGATGAGACCAAACCGGCTGTTGATGCCGTCAGTGAGCACCGAGTCGTACAGCAGCACGGTACGGCCGTCGGCAGTGGAGCCTCGCGCCCAGTCCCAGGCCTGAAAATCCTGTTCGAGCGGCCTCGTTCCGCAGTTCATGTCGTGATAGCCATCTCCCGACCAGCCACCTCCCGGTAGCGCATCACAGGAAACCATAACGCGTCCTTTTGGAGCGACAGGCTGCCAGAGATGCCGTCCGTCACCATCGAGGGAAAAAGCCTGATGACCGAGGAACCGGGGCTCGAGCCGGATCTCGCCGCGCATCCGCTCGGGCCGCCAGCGCTGACCGGGCCAGGGCAGAAACACCTCGTCAAAGCCGATCACGAAGTCCGAGCCGACGTATCTGAGGAAACTGCGGCCGATCTGCACCCGGGATCGATCGCGCTGGAGATGGCGTGACGAGCGCTCGGTCATCGCCCAGGCATGTCCTTCCGGGCCGTAAAGCGCAACATTGAAGGCAACATGGTTTTCCGGGCGTTTGCGGCCGGACCAGTGGTAGTAGGGCGAAAACACCGAACCGACGAAGGCGATTACGGTAAAGGCGAAACGCCCGCAGTCGCTCGTTCCGTCGAGATACCACCAGTGATAACCACCCGGGGCGACCGTCTGGTCAAAGGCCGGTCCGCCATCACCTGCTCGGCTGCCAGCTTGCCCGAGAGCGCCGCCATCGGCAGGCCCGGCCCCGGATGCACGCTGCCCCCCGCAAGATAGAGCCCCGGCACCGGCCCCTGCGAACCCGGACGGGCGAAGGACGCCATCCAGCCGTGTGAGGCGATCCCGTACAGCGCCCCGCCCGTCCCCGGATAAAGGCTCGCGAAACGGTCCGGCGTCGTGACGTTCGCTGGAACCGGACCCGTCGAGAGCGTCAGACCGTTGAGGGCCAGCCTCTGCTCCATACTCTTCAGACATGTGCTGACCTCGCTTTCGTGCAGACGGCGACGATCGCCATCCGCTGGCAGGTTCATCAGGGCGTAGATCCGTTCCGGACCCGCATGGCCGGCAGGCAACTGGCCGGCAGCGTTGCGATCCTGGGCACAGAGATAGACGGTTGGGTCGGCAGGTGGCTCGCGACGCTTGAAGATAGCCTCGAATTCGCCCTGGTAATCATCGGAAAAGAAGACCGTGTGATGGGCGAGTGGCACACCGGACGGCTCGGCAATACTGCAGGACACGAGTGCCGACAGCGATCGCTGTGCCTGAACGCGGTTTGGATCTGCGGGCGGAACTCCTATCAGGCGCGGAAGCGCTGCGATATCTCCATTATAGACGATCTGCCGCGCATCGAGCTTTCGGCCGGTGCGTGTGACGACACCGGAGACTGCGCGGCGCGACGGATCCAGGATGATCTCGTGTACGGCATCACCATAACGAAACTCGACCCCGAGCCCCACCGCGATCGAGGTGAGCTTTTCGGCGAGTGCACGGATCCCGCCCTCCACGGTCCAGACCCCTTCCTGCTCGACATGAGCCACCAGCATCAATGTCGCGGGCGAGAGATAGGGCGAAGACCCGCAATAGGTGGCGTAGCGTCCGAAGAGCTGGCGCAGGCGGATGTCGGAGAAGTAGCTACCGAGTGCCGACCAGAGGGTCGCAAACGGCTTGATCGCCAGCAAGTCGCCGGGGCGCGACAGCCCGATCCGGCGAGAGAGCGAAACCGGATTGGGTCTTGAGGCATCGATGAAGCTGTCCTTCAGCACCTCGAAGGTGCGGCGACTGTCCGCTGCGAAACGGCGATACCCATCTGCCTCGCGCCGCCCGGCGAAATTGTCGATCTCGCGGATCGTCTCATCGAGGTCGGCATGAAGATCAAGACGACTGCCACCGCGCCAGTAGTGCCGCGCAATGACGGATGAGGGAACCAAAGTAAGCTCGTCATCGGTTACGAGACCCGCCGCGTGAAACAGCGCGTCAAAAACCCATTTCATTGTCAGCACGGTCGGACCAGCGTCGAATCCGTGGCCGGCAACCTCGACACGGCGCATCTTGCCGCCGGCTTCTGCCTGCGCTTCGAGGACGACGACACGATATCCGGCGGCGGCCAGTCTGATGGCGGTCGCAAGACCCGCCATGCCGGCGCCGATCACGGCAACGGTATCTTCGGTCGATGCGGACAAGTTCCTCTCCCGTGAGAGATTGACTTACTGCCTACATGTGTCAATCTAGATTTACACATTATTCAGTTGTTCAAAATTTACAACTGTGCATTCTCTGGAGGTAGGCCCGATGGATTTCCCCGAGCGCATCGAAACGGGCATGCAGCGCGCCTTGCGCTATGCGACCGCCAACGGATGCCCGCCCATTCTGGCGAAAGCCCTGCGTCATGCCGTATTTCCTGGGGGCGCGCGCATCCGGCCCCGCCTCTGCTTGGCCGTCGCTGCGGCCTGCGGCGATCGCGCCCCGCTTGCCGCCGACAGTGCGGCGGTCGCGATCGAACTTCTGCATTGCGCCTCGCTGGTGCATGACGACATGCCGTGTTTCGACAATGCCGCGACCCGGCGCGGTGCACCAAGCGTGCACACCCAGTTTGGCGAGGAGATTGCGCTTCTCGTGGGTGACGGCCTGATCATCGCAGCCTTCGAGACGGTCGCTCGAGAAACGCAACAGACACCCCTTCTGACCGCACCACTGATTGCCACCATCGCCAATGCGGTTGGCAGCCCGTACGGACTGGTGGCCGGACAGGCCTGGGAAAGCGAGCCGGAGATCAACATCACGGCCTATCACCGCGCCAAGACAGCGTCGCTGTTCAGCGGCGCCGTGTCGACGGGAGCGATCGCCTCTGGCGGCAATCCGCGCGAATGGCTGGTCCTGGCCGACGCGCTCGGAGCCGCCTATCAGGTGGCAGACGACCTCTACGACGCCGTCGGGCAATCCGAAGCGGGCAAACCGGCTGGCCAGGACAGCCGCAACGGCAAACCCAACATCGTTGCGAGCATCGGGCTTGAGGCAGCGCTGACGCGTCTCAAGAATCTCGTCGCCGAGGCTGTCGAAAGCGTTCCGGATTGCCCGGGCGCCGATGCATTTCGCTCGATGATCCGCAACGAAGCGACAAGGCTGATGCCGAAGACGCTCGCCACCAGCGCCGCGTGACGCCATGGACAGCGGCGGACGAGGCTTGCAGGCCAGGCCGCCCGTCGGCAGCGCATCAGACATGCCCGAGCCGGATCAGGGCGCCTTGCGGGCGCTCCTGACAGCAGCACGCCTCTGGCGCAACCGGCAGATCGCATCACCCCGTTTTCGTGCGCTCGTCTCGCGTCTTCCGTTGCTACGCATCATCGCCAATCGCAAGGCGAACCAGCTCTTCCGTTTGACGACAGGCTTCGTTCATACGCAAATCCTCTCTGCCTGCGTCCGGCTCGGCCTCTTCGAAATCCTCGACGGCCGTGTGCTTTCGACGGCCGCGCTGGCATCACGCTGCGGCCTGGGGCCCGACCCCATGCGCCGCCTGCTCGACCAGGCGCTCAGGCTCGAGCTTGTGGTGAGCGCCGGACCCGACCGCTGGATGCTCTCCGATGCCGGCACAGTGCTCGCCGCCGACCGAGGCCTGCGCGAGATGATCCGGCATCACGATATGCTTTATCGGGATATCGGCGATGCGAGCGCCTTCTGGCGCGGCGATGTCGGCGAAACGGAACTGCGGCAGTACTGGGCCTATGTCAGAGGTGACAAGCCTGCCGAAATCGACAATGCGCAAGCCGCCCCCTACTCCGCCCTGATGCGGGAGAGCCAGGCGATGCTCGCAGATTGCATCCTCGCCTCCCATGATTTCAGCCAATACGGTTCCGTGCTCGATATCGGCGGCGGCGAAGGTGCCTTCCTCGGTGCCGTTGGCGCGCGACACCCGTCCTTGAAACTGGGCCTGTTCGACCTGCCTGCCGTGACCGATCTGGCAGGCCGCCATCTCCGCGACCGGGGTCTGCTCGACCGGTGCACCCTCTACGCGGGCGACTTCACCCGCGACCTCATTCCAGCCGAGCAGGATTGTGTCACTCTCGTTCGCATCCTCTGCGATCACGACGACGACCGTGTCCTCAAGATCCTCGGCAACCTCCACACCCATCTGAAGCCCGGAACGCGGCTTGTCGTGGCAGAAGCCATGGCCGGCGCCAGCGAAGGCGCCAATCTCGCTGCCATTTATTTCACCACCTACTTCACCGCCATGGGCTCCGGACGCTGCCGGACAGAGGCCGAGATCATGGCGCTCTTGACCCGTAGCGGCTTCCAGAACGCGCGCGTCGCGGCAACCGCAAACCCGCTGTTGGCCGGGCTCATCGTTGCGTCACGGTGAATCAAACGTGTTATTGACAGGTCATTGTGTAAATACAGGTTGACACTTTAGTGCGTAATCTTAAGATGACATTTGGGAGCAGCAAGTCTCCCGTGTCCGGGGAGGGCACGACAATGCAGACCGCAGCCATCGTCTTCGAAAAACCGGGAACGCTCGCAGTCAGACAGCTGGCGCTGAACAACCCGGATTCGGCCGACGTAGTGGTGCAATCCCAATTCAGCGGCATCTCGAGCGGCACTGAAAAGATGCTGTACGAGGGCACGATGCCGACATTTCCCGGCATGCAGTATCCGCTGGTGCCCGGTTATGAGACCGTCGGCACGGTGATCGAGGCCGGCGCGGCATCCGGACGAGAGGTTGGCGACCAGGTCTTCGTGCCCGGCGCAAACTGTTATGCCGAAGCGGCCGGCCTGTTTGGCGCCAGTGCCTCGCGGCTCGTCGTTCCGGGTGCGAGGACGGTAAAGACACGATTTGATCGCCCGGAAGAGGCAGCACTTCTCGCTCTTGCAGCCACCGCCCACCATGCCGTCTTCCGCTCCGCCCGTCCCGCCTCGCTGGTCATTGGCCACGGCGTTCTCGGTCGCCTGATCGCCCGCATCATCATTTCTACCGGCAACCCGGCCCCCACCGTCTGGGATACCGTTGCGGCGCGCCGCTCTGGTGCCGAGGGCTACACCGCAGTCTCCTCCGGAGAAGACCGCGACCAGCGCCATGACACCATCATCGACGCAAGCGGCAACACCGCCGTTATCGACACCGCCATTGCCCGCCTCAACAGACGCGGCGAACTGGTCCTGGCCGGCTTCTACGGCCGGCGCGTCGACTTCGATTTCCCCTTCGCCTTCATGAAGGAGATCTCGATGTCCATCGCGGCAGAATTCACGCCCGCCGATCTCGAGGCCGTGCTTGCTCTGATCGACGCCGGACGCCTTTCGCTGAGCGGCTTGATCACCCATCACTCCGCCCCTGCAGATGCGGCTGAGGCCTACCGGACGGCATTCAACGATCCCGATTGCCTGAAAATGATTATCGACTGGAGGAAAGCCGCATGAGCCTCGACCTCGCACCGGACGGCCTTGAGCGCCTGCAGGAGAACCTTCGCGAAGAAGCCGCCATCGAGCCGGATGCACCGGCCACCGGCAAGGTGACCAAGGAAACGCAGATCATTGCCATCTACGGCAAGGGTGGCATCGGCAAGAGCTTTACGCTCGCCAACCTCTCTTACATGCTGGCGCAGCTCGGCAAGAAGGTCCTGCTGATCGGCTGCGATCCCAAGAGCGACACGACCTCGTTGCTCTTCGGCGGCCGCGCCTGCCCGACCATCATCCAGACGGCCTCGCGCCGCAAGGAAGCCGGCCAGGAAGTCTCGATCTCGGACGTCTGCTTCAAGCGCGACGGCGTTTTTGCCATGGAACTCGGCGGACCTGAAGTCGGCCGCGGCTGTGGTGGCCGCGGCATCATCCACGGCTTCGAGACCCTGGAAAAGCTCGGCTTCCACGAATGGGACTTCGACTTCATCCTGCTCGACTTCCTCGGTGACGTGGTCTGCGGCGGCTTCGGCCTGCCGATCGCCCGCGACATGTGCCAGAAGGTCGTGGTCGTTGGGTCGAACGACCTGCAGTCGCTCTATGTCGCCAACAACGTCTGTTCGGCGGTCAAGTATTTCCGCAATCTCGGCGGCGATGTCGGGGTGGCCGGTCTGGTGATCAACAAGGACG
>JAIXSF010000048.1 GCA_027484835.1 Rhizobiaceae bacterium
CGGCCTGTTCGGAAAAGCGACATGAGCATCGATCTTATCGCCTATGGCGCCTTCTTCCTCACCATGGCCTTCACCTATGCGATCATCTGCCTGGGGCTGAATGTTCAGTGGGGCATGACGGGACTGTTCAATGTCGGCATCGCCGCTTTCGTCGCGGTCGGTGCCTATACCACCGCCATCCTCACCACGCCGGACACGGCTGAGCGCCTTGGCGGATTCGGCATGCCGATTGCCGTTGGGTGGCTGGGGGCTGCCTTGGTCTCGGGAGCGCTTTCCTGGGCCGTCGGCGCGCTGACGATCCGGCTGAGAGCCGACTACCTTGCCATCGCAACCTTCGGCGTCGCCGTTACGGTCCAGCTCTGCATGCTCAACCTGCAAAGCGTGACCGGCGGGGCCTTCGGGATCGGCTTCATTCCGCGCCCCTTCGCCGATCTGCAGGGCAATGCGCTGCTTTTCAGTCTCGCCAATTGCGGGCTCATGGCCCTTGTCGTGCTGGTCCTCTATCTCGGGCTGCAGCATTTGTCGCGGAGCCCCTGGGGACGCGTCTTGCGGGCGATCCGCGAAGACGAGGTGGCCGCGCAGGCGCTCGGCAAACGGCCCGTCCGCTTTCGCCTGCAGGCGTTTACCGTCGGCGGCGCCATCATGGGTCTTGCAGGGGCCGCCCAGGCACACTTCATCGGCTTTATCGCGCCCGACAACTATATGCCGGTTCTCACCTTTCAGGTCTGGGCGATGTTGATCGTCGGCGGTTCCGGCAACAATCGCGGTGCGATCGCCGGTGCCATTCTCGTCTGGGGGCTCTGGGCTCTCACGGCTGCTGCTGTCTCCGCCTTCGTTCCGCCTGAGGAACAGGCACGGGCCGCCGCCTTGCAGATCGTTGCCATTGGTGTCGGGCTCTGCCTCATGCTTCTACTGCGCCCGCGCGGCCTGTTCGGCGAGGTGAGCCCGCTCGCACGCCTCAGCCGCAACAAACAATCATGACAATCGAGGAATGATCCCCGTGTCCCAGCATCCCGAACGCATCAATCTCACGCCGGACCTGTCGATCAGCCGCCTCGTTTGCGGCCTCTGGCAGGTTGCCGATATCGAAAAGAATGGTGACACGGTCGATCCGGAGCAGGGGGCTGATGCACTTCAGGCCTATGCAGAGGCCGGGTTCGACAGCTTCGACATGGCCGATCACTACGGATCGGCAGAGATCATCACCGGCCATCTGCTAAAGCGCTATGCCGCTGGCGAAAAGCGGCCGGTGGCATTCACCAAATGGTGCCCTGAGCCTGGTCCGATGACGCGCGATGTGGTGCGCCGGGGTGTGGAGTACAGACTTGCCCGCCTTGGCGTCGACAAGGTCGACCTGTTGCAGTTCCACTGGTGGACCTTCGAGCATCCGGCTTGGCTCGATGCCCTGCATGAAATGCAGGCGATGAAGGAGGAGGGTCTGATCGGTGCCCTCGGCCTCACCAATTTCGATGCTGCCCATCTCAATCTCGCGCTGTCAGACGGGATCGAGATCGCCAGCAACCAGGTCTCCTTCTCCCTGATCGACAGGCGCGCCGCTGGCAATCTATCGTCCCTTTGCCTCAAGCGCGGCGTGAAGCTTCTGGCCTATGGCACGCTTTGCGGTGGCTTCCTGTCGGAGAAGTGGCTCGACCAGCCGGAGCCCGCGTCGATCGCCGACTGGAGTCGCTCGAAATACAAACGCTTCATCGATACGGCCGGCGGATGGAGCGTCTACCAGGGTATTCTCCTGGCGGCCTCGACGATCGCCCGCAAACACGGGGTCTCGATTTCGAATGTGGCCAGCCGCTGGGTTCTCGAACATCCGGCTGTTGCTGCGACGATCATCGGTGCAAGGCCCGGTGAAAACGAGCATCGCGACGACAACCTGAAGGTCTTCAGCTTCGAACTGGATGCGGATGACCGGGCTCTGCTCGACAGCGCCTTTACCGAGGCCACACCCATTCCCGGCGATTGCGGCGATGAGTATCGCAAGACTCCGTTCCTCACGGCATCCGGCGACCTCAGTCATCACCTCGATGCGATCCCGTCCGTCTACACGGCGGTGCCGGTGCCGGGGCGCGCAGATCGCCTGCTGGTCTCCTCCGGCAGCATCTGGGAGCCGCTGGCGGGTTACAGCCGAGCCGTGCGGGTCGGTGACCGGATCCTGGTATCCGGCACGACGGCGACCCACGGCAGTAACCGTTGTGTGGCACCCGGCGATCCGGGCGCGCAGGCAACCTATATTCTCGACAAGATCGCGGCTTCCATCTCCGCTCTCGGAGGAAAGATGGAGGATGTCGTGCGCACTCGCATCTATCTCAAGGATGCATCACAGTGGGAGCCTGTCTCGCGTGCCCATGGCCGCTTCTTTTCCGAGGTCTTGCCGGCGAACACCTTGATCGAAGCCGGTGCGCTTGTCGGCGAGTATGAAGTCGAGATTGAAGCGGAAGCCGTGGTTTAGGTTTTCCTGGCGGGCTGCAGCGGAGCAGCGCTGCCTGTCTCTCTAAGGCGTTAGTGACGCGACCGAATTGGTGTCGGCAGTCAGGTTCGAGCGCTTGCGGCTCTGATACTGTCCTTGCCCGGCCTCCACGACAGCGCCGCGTTCCATGATCGTCTGGCCGCGAACGAGCAGGCGTACCGGCCAGCCCTTTACTTCCAGGGCTTCATAGGGCGTGTAGTCGGCACCGTGCTGGAGGATCTCGTTGGTCAGGGTCAGGCGCTCCCGCGGATCCCAGAGTGCGATGTCGGCATCCGAACCGATCGCGATCGTGCCCTTTTGCGGGTACATACCGTAGAGCTTTGCGTGGTTGGTCGAGGTCACCGCGACGAAGCGGTTGATGTCGATCCGGCCCTTCATCACGCCTTCGGAAAAGAGGATGGGCAGGCGGGTCGCGACTCCCGGAATGCCATTCGGGATCCAGCGGAAATGGCGTTTGCCCTTTTCGTTGAGCTTCCCCTCGGGATCGTCGAAGCGGAATGGGCAGTGGTCGGAGGAGAACAGGTCGAAGACACCCTGCTCGATGCCTTCCCAGCACGCGTCCTGGCTTGCCTTGTCGCGCGGCGGCGGGGAGCAGACGAATTTCGCGCCGTCCAGACCTTCGAGGTCGAGATCATCTGCCGTCAGCATCAGATATTGCGGGCAGGTTTCGCCGGCGATTTTCTGGCCACGCTGGCGGGCGCGGCGGATTTCCTCCATCGCCTCGCGGTTGGAGACATGCACGATGACGATCGGCACATCGACGATTTCGGCGAGTGAAAGCGCCCGGTGGGTTGCTTCTCGCTCAGCGGCCACGGGGCGGGTGGTGGCATGGTATTTCGGCGCGAACTTCCCCTCTTCTTCATGCCGGCCGATCAGGTAGCGGATCGCGTCCTCGTTCTCGCAATGGACCATGACCAGTGCGCCGGTGCGACGCGCTGTATCGAGCGTCGCCAGGATCTCGTCGTCGCGGAGGCGCAGGCCCTCATAGGTCATGAAGACCTTCAGCGAGGTGTAACCGTCCTCCACCAGGGCCGGCAGTTCCTGGCCGAGCACTTCCGCCGTCGGATCCGTGATCACGAGGTGGAAGGACACGTCGACATGGCATTTTCCGTCGGCCTTGCCGTGGTAGATCTTCAAAGCTTCGCGCAGGGACTGACCCTTTTCCTGCATGCAGAAGGCCAAGACCGTGCTGTTGCCGCCGATCGCCGCGGACCGCGTGCCGCTGTCGAAATCATCCGCCATGACGATGCCGTCGCCCGAGGGCTGGTC
>JAIXSF010000173.1 GCA_027484835.1 Rhizobiaceae bacterium
GTACCGGTCATCGACAATTCCTCTCTTGACGATCAGGGGGTGGAGTTGAGCCCGAGCACGTCGAGCATGGTATAGCGGCCGGGCTTCTTGTCCCGGGCCCAGGTGGCGGCCTTCAGCGCGCCACGAGCAAAAAGCGAACGATCGGTCGCGCTATGGGACAAGGTGACCATTTCGCCCTCACTGGCAAACAGCACTGAGTGCTCGCCGATCACGGAGCCGCCACGCAGCGTGGCAAAGCCGATCGAACCCTCCTCGCGCGGTCCGGTATGGCCATCGCGCACGCGCACCGAATGATCGGCAAGCGAAATGCCCCGGCCTTCCGCCGCCGCTTCGCCGAGCAAAAGCGCCGTACCCGACGGCGCATCGACCTTGTGCTTGTGGTGCATTTCGAGCACCTCGATGTCCCAGCCGGCGGCGTCGAGCGCCTGAGCTGCCTGCTTGATGAGAACCGAAAGCAGGTTGACGCCGAGGCTCATGTTGCCTGACTTTACCACCCGCGCATGCCGTGCCGCAGCGTCGATCTTTTCTTCGTGCTCCGGCAGGCAGCCGGTCGTGCCGATCACATGCACGATCCGCGCCTGAGCCGCGAGCGCTGCGAATTCCACCGTCGAAGCCGGTGTCGTGAAGTCGATGACGCCGTCGGCATGCACGAAGGCCGCCAGCGGATCGTCGGTGACGGGCACGCCGAGTTTCGGCACGCCGGCCAGTTCGCCGGCATCCTGGCCGAGAGCAACAGATCCCGCCCGTTCGACGCCGGCATGAAGAACGAGGCCCGGCGTTTCGCTGATCAGCTTGATCAGCGTCTTGCCCATGCGACCGGCGGCACCGACGACGACGAGCTTCATGGGCGTATCCATGCGGGTCTATTCCTGGCTGCTGTGCTGGCCGTTGGGAGCGGCCTGAAGATTGTTGAGGCGAGCGTAAAGACCACCCGGCTGCTGTGCAAGGCTCTCATGGGTGCCTTCTTCGGCCACTTCGCCGCCCTGCATGACGATGATCTTGTCGGCATTCACGACGGTAGAAAGCCGGTGCGCAATCACGATCACCGTCCGCCCGTTCATCGCGGCATCGAGCGCCTGCTGCACGGCAGCCTCCGATTCGGTATCGAGCGCAGAAGTGGCTTCGTCTAGCAGCAGGATCGGCGCGTTGCGCACCAGCGCGCGGGCAATCGAAAGCCGCTGCCGCTGGCCGCCGGATAGTGTCACCCCGTTTTCGCCAACCGGCGTGTCGTAGCCCTGTGGCTGCGCAAGGATGAAGTCATGGGCGTTCGCCAGCCGTGCCGCATCTTCGATTTCGGCATCGGTCGCCTCCGGGCGTCCGTAGCGGATATTGTCGCGGATCGTGCCTTCGAAGAGGTAAGGCTGCTGCGAGACATAGGCGAGCTTCTGCCGCAGCGAGGATTTCGTCACATCGGCGATGTTCTGCCCATCGATCAGGATCTCGCCTTCTGCCGGATCGTAGAAGCGTGGAACGAGTGTGATCACCGTCGACTTGCCGGCACCCGACGGCCCGACCAGTGCCGTCGTCTTGCCGCCCTCGGCCACAAAGCTCAGCTTGCGCAGCACCGGCTCGTTCGAACCATAGGCAAATGTGACGTTACGGAACTCGATCTTCGCCTCGCCCACCGAAATCTGCTTGGCATCGAGCTTGTCTCGTTGGTTCGGCAGGGTGTCGAGGATCTCGTAGATCATCCGCGCGTTGACGGCGGCACGCTCCATGAAGACCTGAAGGCGTGCCAGGCGCTTGGCCGGCTCATAGGCAAGCAGCAATGCCGTGACGAAAGAGAAGAAGGCGCCCGGCAAAACGCCGCCGTAGATCGCTTGATAGGCCGCGTAAGCCATAACGCCGGCGATCGACAGGCCCGCAAGGCTTTCGGTCAGCGGTCCGTTGCGTTCGCTGAGGCGGGCAATCCTATTCGCGCGTCCCTCTGCGGCATCGATGTTCGACTGGATCTTGTTCTCCAGCTGCTTTTCCATCGTGAAGGCCTTGACGATCGCAATCCCCTGGACCGCTTCCTGGATTGCGCCAAGGACATGCGAGTTCAGAATGACCGATTCCTTCGTCGCACTGCGCAGTCGCCGGGAGATGTAGCGAAGGCCGAGGAAGAGTGGTGGCGCCACGGTAAACACGATCAGCGACAGGACGATGTCCTGATAGAGCATCACGCCGAGAAGCGCGATGAGCGTCACCAGATCGCGGGCGAGCGACGTGATCGTCATGTTGAGGACATCACGGATCCCGTTGATGTTCTCGTTGATCTGCGCGGCGAGCCTTGCGGATCGGGCTTCGCTGAAATAGCCGATGGAAAGCGACATCAGATGCGAAAATAGGCGGAGCTGGTAACGCGCCACGATGTTGTTGCCGATCCTCGAGAGCGTCACGGCCTGACCATATCCGGCAAAGCCGCGAAGCACGAACGCTGCAAAGATCGAGCCGCAGATGATCCAGACGAGATCGGCGCGCCTGTTGGCAAACGCCTCGTTGATGACGGCTTCCATGATCCAGGCGGTGAAGGCGGTGGTCAGCGCAACCGTAAGAAGGCAGACGATGGCAAAGGCATAACCGCCCACATGCTGTCGCCCATTCTCGGCGATCACGCGTTTCAGGACCGCAGAGATGCTGTCCATGTCTGGCTTGCGGGGCTGGCTATCCTGAGCGTCCAAAAAGAGTGTCCTGTCCTGTTGCCTTCAGCGCCTGCTCAGGCGCCGCCGCTCTATAGCCAGTCGCAACGCCTTTGGCCATAGTGGGCAAAGTGACGCTCAGCGCCAGTGACGCCCCTCGGTGGCGAGGCCGAAATCGCCAGGTGCAGTTGCGAAGGCGGCAAGGCCGTGCAGGGCGGCCTGCGGATGCGTGACGACGAAGGTAGGAATGCCGTGCATCACCGCCTGGTGCGGCGCCTTGTCTTCGAAGGCGGCGCGGAATTCGCCGCTCTGCAGCGCCGGCAGGATCTTCGGCGAAATGCCACCGGCCAGGAAGACGCCGCCCTTCGCCATGAAGATCAGCGCCAGATCGCCGGCAACCCGGCCGAGATAGGTAGCAAACAGGCTGAGTGCCTCACCCGCAAGAGCGTCGGCACCCGAGATGCCGGCAGCCGAAACCTGGGCCGGATCCTCATAGCGCGGCGTCAGATTCCCATCGGCCTTGCAGAGCGCACGGTAGATGTTCATGAGGCCGCGGCCGGACAGAAGCTCCTCAGCCGAGATGCGGCCGAGGGCTGCATTCGGGTCGCGCACCGGCATCAGATGCGGCCAGATCTGGTGGTCGCGCACCGTGCGCGGACCGACATCCACATGCCCGCCTTCGCCCGGAACCGGGAACCACATGTCGCGCGCCCGCACCAGGCCGGCAACGCCGAGCCCCGTCCCTGGGCCAAGAACGACGCGCGAGCCGATCGGCGCTTCGCTGAGTGAGCCCAGATGTTGACGGTCATCGACGCCGAGCGTCGCGGCGGCCAGAGCCTGCGCTTCAAAGTCATTGAGCAGCAGAACCTCCGAAAAGCCGAGATCGGCCATCAGCACCTTCGGACGCACGATCCAGGGGCAATTGGTCAGAGGCACCTCGTCGCCCTTGATCGGCCCGGCCAGCGCCAGGATCAGCGACCGCGGCTTGTGGCTCGTCGTTTCGAGCACGCAAGTGCGGATTGCATCGTCGATCGTGGCGAAATCCTTGTTCACCACATTCGGGAAACTGATCGTCTCGCCGCTTTCGTCGATCAGGATCGAAAAGCGGGCATTGGTGCCACCGATGTCGCCGATGAGGATCGGGAAGGGGAGGGTGTCGTCACGCTGTGTCTTGGCCATGGTCTGTCCGGTCTTGGGCCCCGCTGCTCAGGCAGTCAGGGTCTGCATCAGGATGTCGGCGGTTGCGAGGTTGAGCGCCATCGGAATGTCGTAGACAGTCGCAAGCCGCATCAGCGCCTTGACATCCACATCATGGGGCATCGGAGTCAAGGGGTCGACGAAGAACACGAGCATGTCCACTTCTCCCGTCGAGATCAAAGCGCCGATCTGCTGGTCACCGCCGAGAGGCCCGCTTTTGAGCCGCGTCACGTCGAGTTCCGGCACAGCATCCTTGATCCGCCCGCCCGTCGTTCCGGTCGCAACGATCCGCCAGTCCCTGAGTTTTGCCTGATGACGACGGGCGAACTCCGCCATGTCGTCCTTCTTCTGGTCATGCGCGATCAGGGCGATGCAACGAGTGCGGCTCACGATGGGTCCCCTGCTGATTTAAATCGATTTGATCAACCCATCTAACGCAGGCGGCAGAACTTGAAAAGGCATGCCATGCAATGCCGCCCGTTTACCAGCCGGCCGGCCGGGCAGGCGGAACCGGGACAACCGCTGGCAATTCGAACGGCTGCGCCATGCTCGCCGAAGGCGGCGAAGCAAACGCGGAGGCCGCACTGCTCGGCATTGCCCCACCGGCCGCCTGATAGGTCACCTCAAGCTCGCTCGAAGGCCCGCGTGCACCGAGCACCATGGCGCAAGCCTTGGGAAGGTCGGAGACCTGCATCGCCCGAGGCTTCGGCGCGGGCTTTGCGTTCGGGTCCTTCTTCGGCGCAGCCCAGGGCTCCTTGGTGAACCACCAGGCGAGCGACTTGTCGCAACCGTCGCCGGGCGGCACTGCCGCCTGCGGCTTGCAACCGCTGGCGCCCTGCGGGCAGCGCATGCGGATGTGGAAATGCGCGTCGTGACCATAGATCGGCCGGATCTTGCCGAGCACCGCGCGGTCTCCCGTCCAGGTGTCGCAGAGCTTCTTCTTGATCGCCGGATTGACGAAAATGCGCTCCACCTGCGGATAGCTCGCCGCCTGTACGACGACCTGCGCATGCGTGTTGGTCCACAGACGCCGGTCGACGGTCAGGAACTTGCTCTGATCAAGCATCGAGGTAAATGGCATGTCCTCGCGCTGCTGCGGTGAGAGCGGCGTTGCCGGCTTCGGGGTGAACCAGATGTCGGCATCCAGCCCGATCTGATGCGAGGCATGGCCCGAGAGCATCGGCCCACCGCGCGGCTGGGAGATGTCGCCGATCAGGATACCCGAACCCCAGCCCAGCTGGACCGCATCCCTCGAGAAGCGCTCGAGCAGTGCGATCATGTCGGGATGGCCCCAGCGACGGTTACGAGACAGGCGCATCGCCTGCCACGTGGGCCCGTCCGTTGGTATGGCAACGGCACCGGCGATGCAGCCCTTGGCATAGGAGCCATAAGGCGAGGGAGCAGCCTTCGCCGGCAGCGCCATGCCGCCGAACAATTCCTTGGCAGGTCGTCCCTCCGCAAAGGCCGTATCGCTGACGACGCCGGCAAGGGCGGCCGCGAGCATCAGGGCCGTGGCCATCGGGCGGGTGCCCCAGGTCTTCTTCATAATGTGCATGTCCCCGGTCTGTCCGACTTCCACCCTGCGCGTCCTCGCCGGGTGAATCACTTGTCAGTCTAGCCTGAAACGGAAATGGGGTGAATCTGCGGACGCCCGCATGCTCACATCTGTGTCAGTCACCTGTATTTTGCCGATATTTGCCCTATTCTGCTTTGCAACAAAAGCAAATCAGGGGAAGTTGGCGATGGGTCTGAAAACGACAGGTGTTGCAATCTGGGGCTTGCTGGGCTTGCTGGCAGGACCGCTACCCTCCGCGTTCGCACAGGAACCGGCCGAGCCCTTCCGGCATGGCGTCGCCATTGTTGATGATCTGAAATATCCCGCCGGCTTTGCGCGCTTCGACTATGTGAACCCCGATGCGCCGAAAAGCGGTACGCTGCGGATGTCCTCGACGGGAACCTTCGATACCTTCAATCCGGTCTTGAACCGGGGTGAAGTGGCACCGGGGCTCGCAACCGTTTTCGATACCCTCTTGAAGGATGCCGAGGACGAGATCTCGACCGGCTATGGCCTGCTGGCAGAAGGTGTCTCGTTCCCCGCCGATTTTTCCAGCGCGACTTTCCGGCTGCGGCCTGAAGCCCGCTTTGCCGACGGTGAGCCGGTCAAGCCCGAGGATGTAATCTTCAGCTTCAACAAGTTGAAGGAGCTGAACCCGCTTTACACCAGCTACTACAGCCACGTGATTTCCGCCGAAAAGACCGGCGACCGGGATGTCACTTTCCGCTTCGACCAGAAGAACAACCGCGAACTGCCGATGATACTTGGGCAGTTCCCCGTGGTGCCGAAGCACTGGTGGGAGGGGAACGGCCCCGACGGCAAGCCGCGCGACATCGCCCGCACCACCCTGGAGCCAATCCTCGGCTCGGGGCCCTACAAGATCGCCGAGTTCAAGGCAGGCGCCACGATCCGCTACGAACTGCGTGACGACTATTGGGCCAAGGATCTCAACATCAACGTCGGCTACAACAACTTCAGGAATGTCACCTACACGATGTTCGGTGATCGCGATGTCGAGTTCGAAGCCTTCCGCTCGGGCAACACTGATTTCTGGCAGGAAACCCGCGCTGCCCGTTGGGCAACCGGATTCGATTTTCCGGCCGCTCAGGACGGCCGGGTGAAGAAGGAAGAGTTCGACAATCCCTTCCGGGCCACCGGCGTCATGCAGGCGCTTGCGCCCAACATGCGGCGCGAGCTCTTCAAGGATCAGCGGGTTCGCGAGGCCTTGAACTATGCCCTCGATTTTGAGGAATTGAACCGCACCGTGTTCTACAATGCCTATCAGCGCGTCGACAGCTTCTTCTTCGGCACCGAGCTTGCCTCCACCGGTTTGCCCGAGGGCAAGGAGCTAGAACTGCTGACTACGCTCAAGGACAAGGTGCCAGCCTCGGTCTTCGATACCCCATTCAAGAACCCGGTTGGCGGAAACCCGCAGGCCTCGCGTGACAATCTGCGCAAGGCCGTGGAGCTCTTCAAACAGGCCGGATACGAGTTGCGCGGAAACGCGATGGTCAATTCTAAGACCGGCCAGCCTTTCCGCTTCGAACTCCTCCTGTCCAACCCGCAGCTTGAGGTCGTCGCGATCCCGTATCAGCAGCAGTTGCGCAAGATCGGCATCGAGATGGCCGTCCGCACGGTTGACGATTCCCAGTATACCAACCGGACACGCACCTTCGACTATGACATGACCTGGGTCGTCTGGGCCCAGACGCTCAACCCCGGCAACGAGCAGCGCAACTACTGGGGGTCCTCGACGGTCAACCAGGAGGGCTCGAGGAACTATGTTGGCATCGCCGATCCCGCCATCGATGCATTGATCGAGAAGATCATCTTCCCCGCCGATCGCGACGAGCAGATCGCGGCGACGAAGGCCATGGACCGTGTCCTGCTCGCCCATGACTATGTCATTCCGCTCTACTACGGACGAACGGCACGTTACGCCTTCTGGGACAAGTTCGAGCACCCGGCAGAACTACCGACCTACAGCACCGGCTTCCCGTCGATCTGGTGGGCGAAAAGCCAGTGATCCCCGCTCGGGGCTTGCGCCCCGAGCCTGAGACTCTAGGAATGGAGAGGACGAATCGCTGGACAACGGAGCGGCTGATATTGGCGGACGAAACGAGCTTGGACATGGTAGGCGGATCTGACCCGAAGCGGGGGCGCCGCGCATGACCGCCTATATCCTCCGCCGTTTGCTGCTGATGATCCCGACCATGATCGGCATCATGGGCATCTCCTTCATCGTCATCCAGTTCGCCCCGGGCGGCCCTGTGGAACAGGTGATCGCTCAGCTGAGCGGTCAGGGTGACAGTGCCGATGCTCGGCTCTCCGGTGGCGGCGACATGCTGAACCAGCAAGCCGGCACGGAAGAGGGCGGATCGCGCTATCGCGGCGCTCAGGGCCTCGATCCCGAGCTGATTGCCAAGCTCGAACAGCAGTTCGGTTTCGACAAGCCGCCCCTCGAACGCTTCCTGGAGATGATGTGGAACTACATCCGCTTCGATTTTGGCGAGAGCTTCTTCCGCAACACCTCGGTCATCGACCTGATCATCGAAAAACTGCCAGTCTCGATCTCGCTCGGTCTCTGGGTTCTCCTGATTTCCTATGCGATCTCGATCCCGCTCGGCATCCGGAAGGCCGTTTCCGACGGCTCGCGCTTCGACGTCTGGACCTCCGGCGTCATCGTCATCGGTTACGCCGTCCCCGGCTTCCTCTTCGGCATCCTGCTGATCGTGCTCTTTGCCGGCGGATCCTTCTTCGACTGGTTCCCGCTCCGGGGTCTGACCTCCGACAATTTTGCCGAATTGTCCTGGTGGCAGAAGATCCTCGACTACTTCTGGCATCTCGCCTTGCCGCTGACCGCCCTCCTGCTTTCGGCCTTCGCAACAACGACCCTGCTCACGAAAAACTCCTTCATCGACGAGATCAAGAAGCAGTATGTGGTGACCGCCCGCGCCAAGGGTCTCGGCGAGCGCCAGGTGCTCTACGGCCACGTCTTCCGCAACGCCATGTTGATCGTCATCGCCGGCCTGCCGGGCGCCTTCATCTCGGCCTTCTTTACCGGTTCGCTGCTGATCGAGAACATCTTCTCGCTCGATGGGCTCGGCCGTCTCGGCTATCTCGCCATCGTCAACCGCGATTATCCCATCGTGTTTGCCACGCTCTATATCTTCTCGCTGATGGGTCTCGTCGTTGGCCTGATCTCCGACCTGATCTACACCTGGATCGATCCGCGCATCGATTTCGACCGGAGAGATGTCTGATGTCCGCCGTCGAAACGACCACGCTGACCCCGCCGAAAAAAGGCTGGCTCAATCCGACCAACCGCCGCCGGCTTGAAAATTTCAAGGCGAACCGACGCGGCTTGTGGTCCTTCTGGATCTTCATGGTCTTGTTCGTGCTCAGCATGTTTGCCGAGTTCATCGCCAATGACCGGCCGATCATCGCCTCCTACAAGGGCGAGATCCTCTTCCCCGTCGTCGTCGACTACCCGGAGGAAAAATTCGGCGGCTTCCTCGCGGTCACCGATTACCGCTCGCCCTTCATATCAGACGAGATCAACGCCAATGGCTGGATGGTCTGGCCGCCGATCCGTTACTCCTACCGCACGGTCAATTCCGAGGTCCCGCATTCGGCACCAACGGCGCCCTTCTGGCTGATGGACAAGGAGACCCGCTGCGCCGCCTATCCGCTCAAGGCGGAAGACCCGAACTGCGTGCTCGGCAACATGAACTGGCTCGGCACAGACGATCAGGCGCGTGATGTCATGGCGCGCATGATCTACGGTTTCCGCATCTCGATCCTCTTCGGCCTGGCGCTAACGCTTGCGTCTGCCGCGATCGGGGTAACGGCCGGTGCCGTCCAGGGCTATTTCGGCGGCTGGACCGACCTTCTGATGCAGCGATTCATCGAGATCTGGTCGTCGATGCCTGTGCTCTACATCCTGCTGATCATCGCAGCCATCCTGCCGCCTGGCTTCTTCGTCCTGCTCGGCATCATGCTGCTTTTCTCCTGGGTCGGCTTCGTCGGCATCGTGCGCGCCGAATTCCTGCGGGCCCGAAACTTCGAATACGTGAATGCCGCTCGCGCGCTCGGCGTCGGCAACGGCACGATCATGTTCCGCCACCTGCTGCCGAACGCCATGGTCGCGACCCTGACCTTCTTACCCTTTATCCTCTCGGGCTCGATCACCACGCTGACCTCGCTCGACTTCCTCGGCTTCGGCATGCCCCCCGGCTCGCCCTCGCTCGGTGAACTTATCGCCCAGGGCAAACGCAACCTCCAGGCCCCCTGGCTCGGCCTCACCGCCTTCTTCACTATGTCGATCATGCTCTCGCTCCTGATTTTCATCGGTGAAGCCGTCCGCGATGCCTTCGATCCCAGGAAGACCTTTCGATGAGAGTAGGTTCGTCAAAGGACAGTATGTATGGCATGATGCGTTCCGGCCTGATTAGGAGCGCGATGCGATGAACAAGATCGTCAGAGAGCATTATCCGGTTGAGAATTTGCCGGCCGACCTCAGAGAGGGGCTCGGTGATGGTGCGACGGTGCGGGTCGTGATCGAGGTCGACGGGGTAACACCCGATGACCATAGACGGCGCTCGGTCAAACAAACTCTGGAGCACTTGGAGAATATACGACAAGGCCGCGTTCCCGACACCGACGTTGCGGAGGCAGTTTCAAGGATCCGGGCGCTTCGAGATGAATGGGAAGACTGATGACGGCCGTTGAACGTGTCTATCTGGACACCAACGTGTTCATCATGCTCTCTGAGAAGGACCATCATCTGCAGCAACTGCTAGTGCAGATGATTTCGTCGCAACCGTCCGAAAAGCCGCCGAAGTTCGCGACCAGTGAGCTGACGCTGTCGGAACTGCTGGTAAAGCCGTATCAAACGGGCGACGACACGCTGATCAATGGCTACGAGTCGCTGATACTGAATAGCGACTGGCTTGATGTGCGCCCGGTGGATCGCGCCGTACTCTACTATGCCGCTGCCCTTCGCGCTCAATACCGCCACTTGAAGCTGCCGGATGCGATCCATGTGTCCAGCGCGATCGGGCAAGATTGCTCACATTTCCTGTCTGATGATCATGGCATCAAAGATTGCTACGATCTCGTACACAGACGAAATGGCTTCAATCGCTCTGCAGCCACCCTCACCGTCCTCCGCCCCGACGAACCCACGCTCACCTCCCTGATCGAAAGCCTGTCCGCATGACCGAACCCCTGCTTTCCGTGCGCGATCTCTCCGTTGCCTTCCACCAGGGTGGCCGGGAGAGCCTGGCGGTCGATCGCGTCTCCTTCGACATCGGCCGGGGTGAAGTCGTGGCGCTTGTCGGCGAATCCGGTTCCGGCAAGTCGGTATCCGCCGCCTCGATCCTGAAGCTTCTGCCCTATCCCGCCGCGAGCCACCCTTCCGGCCAGATCCTCTTCGACGGTCAAGATCTGATGACGGCGAGCGAGCCCGAACTCCGCGCGGTGCGCGGCAACGACGTCACCATGATCTTCCAGGAGCCGATGACGTCGCTCAATCCGCTGCACACCATCGAGCGGCAGATCGGCGAGATCCTCGCCCTCCATCAGGGTCTCGAAGGCGATGGCGCCCGCGCCCGGGTGCTCGAGCTTTTGCATCAGGTCGGCATCCGCGAGCCGGAGAAGCGCCTGACAGCCTTCCCGCATGAACTCTCGGGTGGCCAGCGCCAGCGCGTCATGATCGCGATGGCGCTTGCCAACAGGCCGAAGCTTCTGATCGCCGACGAGCCGACCACGGCCCTCGACGTCACCGTCCAGGCGCAGATCCTCGAACTCCTGGGCCGCCTGAAGTCCGAGCATGGCATGTCCATGCTCTTCATCACCCATGATCTCGGCATCGTCCGCAAGTTTGCCGATCGGGTCTGCGTCATGACCAAGGGCAAGATCGTCGAGGCCGGAGCCGTTGAGGACATCTTCGAACGGCCGCAGCATGCGTATACGAAGAAGCTGCTCGCCTCCGAGCCGCGTGGCGAACCGCCTGTCCTGGACGAGACAAAGCCCATTGTCATGCAGGGCGAGGGCATCCGCGTCTGGTTCCCGATCAAGGCAGGCTTCCTTCGGCGCACCGTTGATCACGTGAAGGCAGTCGACGGCGTCGACCTCACGCTCAGAGCCGGCCAGACGCTCGGCGTCGTCGGCGAATCCGGCTCGGGCAAGACGACGCTTGGCCTCGCGCTTTCGCGCCTCATCTCGTCCAAGGGCCGCATCAGCTTCATCGGCAAGGACATCCACGCCTTCTCCTACAGCGAAATGCGCCCGCTCCGAGATCGCCTGCAGATCGTCTTCCAGGATCCCTTCGGCTCTCTCAGCCCCCGCATGTCGGTGGGCGAGATCATCGCCGAAGGACTGAAGGTTCACGAAAAACAGCTCTCGGCAGGAGAGCGCGACAGCCGCGTTGCCTGGGCGCTCGAAGAAGTCGGCCTCGATCCCGCTACCCGCTGGCGCTACCCCCATGAATTCTCCGGCGGCCAGCGCCAGCGCATCGCGATTGCGCGCGCCATGGTGCTGAAACCCCGCTTCGTCATGCTCGACGAGCCCACCTCCGCCCTCGACATGACCGTTCAGGCCCAGGTCGTCGATCTCCTGCGTGACCTGCAGGCCAAGCACGATCTCGCCTATCTCTTCATCAGCCATGATCTCAAGGTGGTGAAGGCGCTCGCCAACGAGCTGATCGTCATGCGCGGCGGCAAGGTGGTCGAAAAGGGGCCCGCAGCAGAAGTCTTTGCCGCCCCAAAGGCCGATTACACCCGCGCCCTGATGGCCGCCGCCTTCAATCTTGAAGCCGTCGAGGCCGGCGGCATCCGCCAATAATGTGAGTTCCCCATGTCCGACAAACGTCCCGTCGTCATCGACCTCCGCTTCGCGCGCGAAAGCGTGGTGTCCGCCCTCCGGTCCGCCTTCAACGATCGCCCGGTCATCGACATGGGCGATCCGGCCAATGCTGACAGGGACCTCAGCGATGCGGAATTCGCCGTCGTCTGGAAGCCAGACCCGGCATTGTTCCAGCGGGCGTCCGGCTTGAAGGCCATCTTCTCCGGCGGCGCGGGTGTCGATCACATCCTCTCCGCCTACGAACTGCCCGACCTCCCCATCGTCCGCTTCGTCGATCGCAGCTTGACGGACCGCATGAGCGAATGGGTCGTCTGGCAATGCCTTCACCACCTGCGCAACGGCTTCGCCTACGCCGGCCAGCAGCGGGATGGCGTCTGGCACGAGATCGCCGATCAGCCGGAAGCTCGTGACGTGACCGTCGGTGTCATGGGCCTCGGCGTCCTCGGTGCAGACGCCGTCCGCAAGCTCAAGGTCATGGGTTTCGATGTCATCGGCTGGTCGCGTCGGCCGAAGGCAATCGACGGTGTCGAAACCTTCGATGCCACGAGCCTCGACGCCTTCCTCGGCCGTGCCGACATCCTCGTCGGCCTTCTACCCCTGACGGACGATACCCGCGGCATCTATGATCGCGCGCTCTTCGCCAAGCTCCGCCGCACCGGCGCCTTGGGTGGTCCGACCTTCCTCAACGCCGGCCGTGGCGGCAGCCAGAAGGAAGCCGAACTGATCGCGTGCCTCACCGACGGAACGCTGAAGGCAGCATCCCTCGATGTCTTCGAAAAAGAGCCGCTCGCCGCCGACAGCCCACTCTGGTCGATGCCCAATGTGATCGTCACGCCCCACGCAGCAGCGGCGTCCGATGTCCGCGCCCTTTTCCGTCACGTGGAAGCGCAGATCGCGCGCCTGGAGGCCGGCAATGCGCTGGAATTCGTTGTCGACCGCACATCCGGCTACTGAGCAACTGCCAAATTCGCGGAACAAACCGCGATAGCCCCCGTTTGTCCTGATGAAAGGCGCCTTGAGCGCCTCGGAACAATGGGAGCATCACCATGAGCAACAGAACCGATATGCCCGACACGACCGATCGTCGGACCCGTGGCCTGAAGCCTGAGCCCATGACCCCGGTCGAGGCCCGCCAGGGCTTTCGCGGCAAACCCGTCCTGATCGTCCTTCTTGGCGGCCTGATCCTCGCCATGCTGGTCTGGATCCCCGCTGAATGGTGGGGCAATTCGATTGCGCCTGATAACCCGGCCAACGAGCAGCAGCAGACGGCTCCGGCACCATCTCCGGGCGGCACGGCCAGCGAAGGCCAGAACATGCCGCAGTCCAACCCGACGCCCGGCCAGTGATCGCAACCTGTCCGATGAGTGCACGTCGCTCACTGGACAATCCGAAATCGATTGCCGATAACTGCTGCGGAAGCGACCGAAGATTCCGGTCGCTCGCCGCAGCGACTGCTGCGGGTGGGAAGGCAGTGGATTATGACCAAGACAGATATCGCGACCAGGGTCTACAATCACACCTGGAAGCTCGATCCGATCATCCGCAGCCTCATCGACACTGACTTCTATAAGCTCTTGATGCTCCAGATGATCTGGAAGCTCTATCCCGAGGTCAACGCAACCTTCACGCTGATCAACCGCACGACCTCGGTCCGTCTCGCCGATGAGATCGATGAGCAGGAGCTGCGCGATCAGCTCGATCACGTCCGTTCGCTGCGTCTAACCAAGAAGGAAATGATCTGGCTTGCGGGTAACACCTTTTATGGCAGGGCTCAGATCTTCGAACCGGAATTCCTCGCCTGGCTCGGCAACCTCCAGCTTCCAGAATATGAGCTCGCCAAGCGCGACGGCCAATATGAGCTGACCTTCCATGGCAGCTGGATGGAGACGACGCTCTGGGAAATTCCAGCACTTGCCATCATCAACGAGCTGCGCTCGCGCGCTGCCATGCGCACCCTCGGCTATTTCACACTCGACGTGCTCTATGCGCGCGCCAAGGCCAAGATGTGGTCCAAGGTCGAGCGCCTGCGTGAACTTCCTGGCCTGCGGATCTCCGATTTCGGCACCCGCCGCCGCCACAGCTTCCTCTGGCAGCGCTGGTGCGTCGATGCCCTGAAGGAAGGCATCGGTCCAGCTTTTACCGGTACCAGTAATGTCCTGCTCGCCATGGATTCCGATCTCGAAGCGGTCGGTACCAACGCTCACGAACTGCCGATGGTCGTCGCGGCACTTGCCAAGACTGACGAACAACTGGCGGCAGCCCCCTATCAGGTCCTGAAAGACTGGAACCGTCTCTATGGCGGCAATCTTCTGATCGTCCTTCCCGATGCTTATGGCACCACATCCTTCCTGGAGCATGCCCCGGAATGGGTGGCAGACTGGACCGGCTTCCGCCCAGACAGCGCCCCGCCGATCGAGGGTGGTGAGAAGATCATCGATTGGTGGAAGAAAATGGGTCGCGATCCACGCAAGAAGCTGCTGATCTTCTCCGATGGCCTCGATGTCGATGCGATCATCGACACTTACCGACATTTCGCCGGTCGCGTGCGCATGTCCTTCGGCTGGGGCACCAATCTCACCAATGATTTCGCCGGCTGCGCGCCCGTGGAAATCGCCGGCTTGAAGCCGATTTCGATCGTCTGCAAGGTGTCGGAAGCCAATGGCCGCCCCGCCGTGAAGCTCTCGGACAATCCGCGCAAGGCAACAGGAGATCCGGCAGAGGTCGAGCGTTATCTGCGCTTCTTCGGGTCCAAGGACCGCGTCGAGCAGGCCGTGCTCGTCTGACCATTTGCTTCTGATGCTTTAGCAGTCTTGCATCCGCCCCTTTCGCCATGCAGTCTGATCCCTGCGGGAGGGAGCCCGCGATCTGCAAGGGAGGAATGCCGGATGGACATGCAAGGCAGCGAGCGCATCGAGGCGCCGGTCGAGACCGTATGGCAGGCGCTCAATGACCCCGAGATCCTGCGTCAATCGATCCCCGGCTGCGAAAGCCTGGAAAAGACCTCGGACACCCACATGACTGCCAAAGTCGTCCTCAAGATCGGGCCGATCAAGGCAAAGTTCGAAGGTGCTGTCGAACTGCAGAACCTCAACCCGCCGCATTCCTACACCATCGCCGGTGAGGGCAAGGGTGGCCTTGCAGGCTTTGCCAAAGGCGGTGCCGACGTCACGCTCGCGTCCGACGAGGACGGTGCCACTCTGCTGACCTACACGGTGAGAGCCGAGGTCGGCGGCAAGATCGCTCAGCTCGGAAGCCGCCTGATTGAATCGACGTCGAAGAAACTGGCCGGCGAATTCTTCTCAAACTTCAGCGCCGCCGTCACGGCCGATGACGTGAAGGCCGAGGCTTGACCGCACGTCGGCAATACGGTGAAAGCCCTGCGCAAGGAAAGATCATCATCGTGGAACCAGCCGAGATGATTCGGCCTTAAGGGGACATGACGATGAACGAAGGACCTGATCAGTATTTCGAGCAGCAGGACATGGCAGTCAAGCTGATGCTTCTCGAAAACAAATCCGATGAACTGACGGATATCCTGGTGGAAGCGCTGCAGGATGCGCTGAAGCTCCTCGAAGAAGAACTCGCGACCGTTCACTGACCTGCTTCGACCGGTGATCAGAACCGGTCGGAAACCTGGATTCCGGCAGGGCCGAGAATGACGGCGATCAGCACGGGCAGGAAGAACAGGATCATTGGAACGGTGAGCTTCGGAGGCAGGGCTGCGGCCTTCTTCTCCGCCTCGTTCATGCGCTCGTCGCGACCCTCCTGAGCCAGAACGCGAAGTGCCTGGGCAACCGGGGTACCGTATCGATCGGCCTGGATGAGGGCCTGAACCACGTTCCGGACGCCGTCGAGCTGCGTGCGCGTCCCGAGATTTTCCAGTGCCTGCCGCCGATCGGGCAAGAACGAAAGCTCTGCCGTCGTCAGCACCATTTCTTCTGCCAGCTCAGGCGACTGCTCGCCGATCTCCTCCGACACGCGTCGCATGGAGGCCTCAAGCGAAATCCCCGATTCGACGCAAATCAGCATCAGGTCCAGCGCATCCGGCCAGGCCCGTTTGATCGACTGTTGCCGCTTGCTGATGCGGTTCGAAATATAAATGTTCGGCAGGTAGAAGCCGATATAGCCGCCGACGATAGTGGCAAAAAGCCGGATCGGCAGGGGCTTTTCCGCCAGATTTCCCATCACGAAGATCCAGAACGCCGTGAGCGCCAGCGTCGCGAAGGGCAAAAGGAAGCGCGCGACCAGAAACACGTTCAGCGCATTCTGCGATCTGAGGCCGGCTGCCTTCAACTTGTCGACGGTCGTATCGTCGACAAGCGCTTTGCGCAGATTGAAGCGCTCGACGATACTCAGCGCAGACTTGTTGTTGGTCGTTCTGAGCGACGCGCGGCTTTGCGCGGTTTCCGCATTCAGTTTCGCCCGTTCCCGGGCCCGGATCAGGTCGCGCTCGGTCGAAACGGCGCGCATGCGCTTGTTCAGATCGCCGCGCTCCAGATAGGGCATCGCGATGGTGTAAAAGGTCCCGAAAACCGCGAGCGCCACGAGGACGGCAATCAGCAGGGCGGGGTCGGTGACTTGTGCGGCCCAGTCTTCCGTCATGTCACCCGTTCCTCAGATCTCGAAGTTGATCATGTTGCGCATCACAAGCAGCCCGATGCTCATCCAGACGGCCGAGAAGCCGAGGATCAGATGTCCGCGGGAATCGGTGAAGAGGATCATGATGTACTCTGGCGACGTCAGGTAGACGAGAAGCGCCACGATAAAGGGCAGGGCGCCGATGATTGCAGCCGAAGCCTTCGCTTCCATCGAAAGCGCATTGACCTTGGCCTTCATCTTCTTGCGATCGCGCAGCACGCGGGAGAGGTTCGACAGGGCTTCCGACAGGTTGCCGCCTGCCTGACCCTGGATCGCGATGACGATGGAAAAGAAGCTGACTTCGTTGAGCGGCATGGTCTGGTGCATGCGTGCGACCGAATCGGGCACGCTGAGACCAAGCTGCTGCGATTCGACCATGCGGCGAAATTCGGCCTTGACCGGCTCCTGGCCATCCGCAGCGATCATCCGGATCGCGTCGTTCAAGGGAAGGCCGGACCGTATCGAACGCACCATGACGTCGAGCGAGTTCGGAAATTCCTCGAGAAATTTCTTCTGCCGCCGTTTGACGAGGAAACCGACGATCCAGCGCGGCAGGCCGAGGCCCGCCACGAAGGAGGCACCGGCCATCACGAGCGGCGGCATGCCGGAAAGAAAGGTCATCGCGAGCACGACAAGACCAAGAACGGCACTCATCAGATAGAACTGTGTCAAGGTCACTGACAAGCCTGATTGGGACAGCTTGGCTTTCAGGCTCGTGGCATTGGCCTTCTTGGTTTTCTCCTGCTGCTGCTTCTTTTCCAGCTCTTTCAGAGAATCCTGGACCGACTTGCGGCGCTTGGAGACTTCCTGCACGCGGTCGCGTGCTGCCTTCACCTGACTGGTGTCCGTCTCGGCGGACCTGACACGGTTGATGCGGTTTGACGTCTTCTTGTCGGTTTCGATCCGCGAAAAGAGCACACCATAGGCCACGGCACCGGTCGAGACAGCGACCAGGAGCACAATGGCGAGAATGGTGGGATCGATGCCGAACATACTGGTCAGATCCCCTTCGACTTCTGTTCCATCGTATCCAGAGCGGCCGCCAGACGCCGATCCTCGTTGTAGTAACGGGCGCGATCCCAGAAATGCGGCTTGCCGATGCCGGTCGACATGTGCCGGCCGATGATCTTGCCGCCAGCGTCTTCGCCGTCGATCTCGTAGCGCATCAGGTCCTGGGTGATGATCACGTCGCCTTCCATCCCGATCACCTCGGTGATGTGGGTGATGCGGCGCGAGCCGTCGCGCAGGCGGGCCGCCTGGATGATGACGTCGATCGAGCCGGAGATGATTTCGCGTACGGTCTTGGCCGGCAGCGAGAAGCCGCCCATGGCGATCATCGATTCCATACGGCTCAGGCATTCGCGCGGCGTGTTGGCGTGGATCGTGCCCATAGAGCCGTCGTGGCCGGTGTTCATCGCCTGAAGAAGGTCGAAAACTTCAGGTCCGCGCACTTCACCGACGATGATGCGTTCTGGGCGCATACGCAGGCAGTTCTTCACGAGGTCACGCATGGTGATCTCGCCTTCGCCTTCGATGTTCGGCGGGCGCGTTTCAAGCCGCACGACATGCGGCTGCTGCAGCTGCAGTTCGGCCGTGTCTTCGCAGGTGATGATGCGCTCGTCCTGGTCGATGAAACCCGTCAGGCAGTTGAGAAGCGTTGTCTTACCCGAACCGGTACCGCCGGAGATGACGACGTTGCAGCGAACGCGGCCGATGATCTGCAGAACTTCTGCACCTTCCGGGGTGATCGCACCGAACTTGACGAGCTGCGCGAGGTTCAGCTTGTCCTTCTTGAACTTACGAATGGTGAGTGCCGGCCCGTCGATCGCAAGCGGCGGAGCGATGACGTTCACACGCGAACCGTCGGGAAGACGCGCGTCGCAGATCGGGCTCGATTCGTCGACACGACGGCCGACCTGGCTGACGATACGCTGGCAGATCGACAGAAGCTGCGAGTTATCGCGGAACCGGATCTCCGACTCGATGGTCTTGCCGCCCACTTCGATGAAGGTCTGGCCAGCCCCGTTGACCATGATGTCGGCGATATCATCGCGTGCCAGCAGAGGCTCGAGCGGACCATAGCCGAGAACGTCGTTGCAGATGTCCTCAAGCAGCTCTTCCTGCTCGGAGATCGACATCGCGAAATTCTTGATCGTGATGATATCGTTGACGATATCACGGATTTCTTCGCGCGCGCTTTCGCCGTCGAGCTTGGCCAGCTGGGACAAGTCGATGGTGTCGATCAGCGCCGAAAAGACCTGGCTCTTGGTATCGTAATAATCTTCTGTCCGCGGCGGCTTCTTGCGGCTTGGGGTCTGCATCGAAGGCGGCGTGACCTGCTGCCGGTTGCTGACCTCAGGGCTGCCAGGCTCGATCAGCGTGCTGGAGCGTGCCGCAGGCGCGGCAGCAGCCGGCTGTGCGGGGATCGTGCCGATACCCGCCCCACCTTTGCCGAAACCGTCGTTTCCGCGTTTGCCAAACATGAGCTCTACCTGTTCCTGTTACCGGTCTACTTCTTGCGCAGTTTCTCGATGAACGAGCCGAGGCCCGCCTTCTTGGGCTTCTTGATCGTCGCGCGGCCCGTCACGAGATGCGCAAGCTGCGAGAAGGTCTCCGCCGTCGGCGACTTCGAATCCATTTCGCTGATCATCCGACCGCTATTGGCTGCCGTGCCGAAAAGCTGCGCGTCGAAGGGAATGATCGCAACCGGCTCAAGCTCGAGCGGCTCGAAGAAATCAGACGGCGCGATCTCCGGCCGCTTCGGCATGCCCACCTGATTGAGGATCAGATGCGGCGGCTTGTCCTGCGGCCTCAGCTTCTTCAGCGCGTCGATCATGTTCTTCATGTTGCGCAGGTTGGCGAGGTCGGGTGCGCAGGTAATGACGATCTCGTCGACATCGGCCAGCACCGCCCGCGTCCAGTCCGCCCAGGTATGCGGCAGGTCGAGCACGGTCACCGGCGCGCTGCGCTGGAGCACGTCGAGGATCGGTTGGAAGGCACCGCGCTCATAGTCATAGCCGCGGTCGAGCATCGAGGGTGCCGCGAGCAGCGAAAGGTTCTGACCGCATTTCGTCAGCAGGCGGTCGAGGAACACTTCGTCCAATCGCTCCGGCGAAAACACGGCTTCCGCCATGCCCTGGGCTGGATCCTGGTCGAAGTCGATATTGGCGGTGCCGAAGGGCAGATCGAGGTCGGCGAGAACGGTTTCGGTCGAAAACAGCGAGGAGATGCCGAAGGCGCAGTTATGCGCGATCGTGGAAGAGCCCACGCCGCCCTTGGCGCCGATGAAGGCAATGCTGCGACCGAGCGGCTCAGCCTCCGGATCGACGAAGATCGAGGCAATCGCCCCCATCATGTCCGCCATGCTGAAGGGTGCTACAATATATTCCGAAATGCCGCTGCGGATCAGCTCGCGATAGAGCGCGATATCGTTGTGCCGACCGACCACGATGACGCGAGAACTCGGGTCGCAGACCTCGGCCAGAGGTGCGAGTTCGCTCAAGAGATCCCGTGGCGCCGCATCCGTTTCCAGAATGATCAGGTTCGGCGTCGGCGTCGACGAGAACATATTTGCCGCAGCAGAGATATTGCCATGCGTAACGCGCATGCTGACGCGCGCCATGCGCCGGTCGCCTGCGCATTGCTCCATCGTCCGATGCACCGTCTCGCTGATGCAGAAGGCATGGATGGAAATGCGTGGCAGTGGCCGCAGGTTCTCGACGTCTCCAGCCGTAACGGTCGCGGAAGCTCCGTGATATCCGTCATTGGTATCGCCGATGTCATAATCGATCGCGTTCATGCTCTCATCCCGTCCTCTTGGACCGCTGCCGCATCAGTTTGTGGACGTGTCGCTTCCTTCGCGATAAAGACCGATGACGGTCGACCGCCGGGTCGCGTCGATCGGTGCCATGTCGCGGGGGGTAACGAGATCCATCGGATTGGCAATCTGTGCGGCGAGGTTGCTCTGCGTCGCGCAGCCGAAATTGTGGTAGTTCTTGTTGCTGAAGGTGTTGTCCTGCAGGTCCTCGGGCCACTCGCCGCAAGGGTTGGTCATCGCCGTGATCGCCACATAGCTGATCCGCACCGGTGCGGCATTGCTGTTCGCCTCAGCCTGATACGAGGTCTCGATGATCCGGTTCGAAGGCACGCCGCGCGTGGTCAGAACCTGACGGATCTGCTTGCGCATGGCCGAGGCCGCGCCGGAATTCGGCGAGCCGTGCGGAACCATGACCTGGATCGTGCCCGTAGAAGCCGAAAGGTAGTCCGCGGCAAAGCCTGCAATAGAATCCTGCACGCTCACCGTCAGCCTGCGGTCGCCGGAAGCGATCGGAACGTCGAGCGTATGCTCGACCTCGCTCAGCATGATCGGATGGCGCGTGCGATAGTCGTCCGGAACGGCCGAGGTCGACATCTGATCCTTCATGCTGCCACACCCGGTGAGCACGGCGGCTGAACCCAGAAGCAGGCTGGAAAGAACGAGACGCTGGAATGACTGACGTGCGGATGCCATGGCTGGCCGACTTTCCCTGACTTGACGTGCCGAGTGTTTCATCACGATCCTCGCGCCGTTCACTTGTAGATGAAGCCTACCGCGCCATGGTATTGGCCGGTCGGTTCGCTGTTCTCGCGGCGGCCATAGACCTTGTTCACCTTGTTCAGGAAGAAGGTCGCACCGTCGTTCTCGGGGTTAAAATTGTCATCCGGCCGCGACAGGGCGCCACGCGCCACAGGCCGCACCAGATAGGGCGTCGCAATGATGACGAGTTCGGTCTCGTTGCGCTGGAAGTCCTTGCTGCGGAACAGGGTGCCCAGCACCGGAACCTTGGAAAGGCCCGGCAAGCCCGACATCGCCTGGCGAATATTGTCCTGCACGAGACCGGCAATCACGATCGAACCACCGGACGGCAGCTCCACCGTGGTCGACGCTTCGCGCTTGCGGATCGAGAGATAGGTCGAACCGGGGACCTGGTTCAGAATGTTGCCCGTAACCTGCGAGCCCTCCCATGTCGGTTCCGACACGTTGGTTTCGATCTGCAGGCTAATGCGGCCAGGGGCGAGCACCACAGGGCGGAAATTCAGCTCGATCCCGTAGTCGACGCTTTGGGTCGTGCGTTCAATGGAAATGCCCCCTTCGTCGCTGCTCACTTCCTGCTGCCCGGCGAGGCGGTATTCACCGCCGACATAGAACTTCGCTGGTTCGCCCGAAATCGCGGTGAGGCTCGGCTCTGCGAGCGTCCGCATGACGCCGGCCTGTTCCATGGCATTGATGTAGGTATTGATCCCGAGGCCGCCGATGCCTGCGGAAATCGTGGCAGTACCTGTCGGATCGATCGCATTGCCGAGGTTCGAAGGGTTGGCGTAGCTGATCCCGGTCGAGCCGTCGGAGATGCTGCCCGAGAAGCCGAGCTGCTTCAGTACCTGGCGGCTCACTTCCGCCACGGTGACCTTGAGCGTCACCTGATCCTCGCCCTCGATCGTCAGGAGGTTGACGATCTGTGACGTCTGTCTCTGTTCGGCATAGATCGCCACGGCGCCGTCGCCGCTGCTCTCGCTTGTCGCGGTCGTGTTGCGGGTGGTCGCTTCACCGCCCTTGAGGAAGGCTTCGGCAAGGCTGGCTGCGCGAGATGCATCCTGCGGCGTGCGCACAGTGCCTGTCAGCACGATGTTGTCAGAGACAATCTCGACCTTGATATCGGATTCGGGAATGAAGCGGCGCAGATTGGCTTCGAGGCCAGAAATGTCACGCTCGATCTGGATGTCGAGGCTGACGATCTCTTCGCCATTTGCGCCGAAAATGAAGATATTGGTTTGGCCTACCATCTTGCCGAAGAGGTAAATGCGGCGCGAAGAGCGTGTCACGGCATCCGCCATCACCGGATCTGCGACCAGGATGTCGTGTGCGTCAGCCGGCAGATCGACGACCAGAGCCTTGTTCAGTCCAAGCTTGACGGCGCGGCGTGCGCCCGGACCGGCATTGGTGATCCTGAGCAGAGTTTCCTGCGCAGCTTCCGCCGTTGGAAACGGCGATCCGTGTTTGGAGAACGAGGTCGGCACGCCACTGATTGCCATGGCGAAGGCAATGCTGGCGGTCAGGGAAACTCGAAGTTTGTGCGTCAGGCTGGCCACGATGCGTCCCCACTCACTGCATGGAATTGGCGGTCGAGGAGGTCGATTTGACGACCTCGCCGGACTTGATGACCTGGATGGTCGGCTGGCCATCTCCGCCGCTCAGCAGATGCTCGGCGGCTGAGGTGTCTTCCTCCTGGGCATCTGCGACGGAACGAAGTGCCAGCGACAGGCGGTCGGCCATCTGCTGGGCAACGGTAATCACTTTGGTCTGGTCCGGTGTCAGCTCCAGCGTCGCGGTCGTGCCGATAACGGATTTGGATCCATCGGGCGCTTCCTCGATCTGCTGGTCGATTGCGAGGACCCGCACGTTGGAGAGAACGGTCTCCGTCAGGAAGTTGTCCCCGTCGCCCTTGCGCACCATGATCACATCGACCCGGTCATTCGGCAGGATAAAGCCGCCGGCGCCGGTCGCAACCGAGATTTCGGTCGAGACGGCGCGCTTGCCGGAAGGCAGCAGCGCAGACAGGATGCGGGACGAGGAATCGGCGATCTTTTCGCGGCGCAAGGGTTCGCCCTCGAAGACCGGCAGGCGCACGACGACGCCGGTTAACTCCGTGAGCGCGTCAGGCCGTGTGGAAGAGGTGATGAAACCGTCGACGAGGCTTCCTTCTGGCCAGGGCATCCAGCGCATGGAGGTTTCATCGAGCCGGGCACCGACGGGCAAGTTCTTGGCCGAGACAAGAACGTCGATCGTCGGTTCCTTCTCGACGACAGAGTCTTGAACGATGACGGTCTTGTTGCCGCTCAGCCGCATGGCGAGGAGACCGGCCATACCGGCGGCCACGACGGCGACAGCGAGTATGATGAGGCGGGCGGGTTTCATGATCGATCCTCGGGCGACGCAATAGGTTCTGCCGGCAAGATTGATCAGGAATTGGTGTACTTATGGTTAATAAGCCGCTTACAATCGTAGTTAATAGAAGGTTTCTTGTAGGATCTCAGCGAATGTTCTGGATCGCTGCCAGGACCAGCGGAGAACTGGGATAGGCGATCAGCCCGGCCGCGCCGATGGCAATCGCATACGGGATTTTCTTGGCGGCCATCAGGGTCTGGGGAAGTCTCATCCCGACCGTTGCAAGCTTGTCCCAATTTGCCCTGAGCAGGATCACGGCGATGGTCAAGAAGCCGCCGAGGTAACCGGTAAACACCAGAAATTCGAAGAGCGAAGTGTTAAATCCGAACCACAGGGACGCAGCGGTGAGGATCTTCGCATCTCCGCCGCCCATCACGTTCAACGCAAAAAGAGCGAAGCACGCGGAGAAGACCATCAATGCGGCTGCCAGATGCCAGGCAATCTCGACAAGGCCAAGACTGCTGAACGGGACAATAAGTAGGAAGCTGACGGCCAGGAAGAGAGGGATCCGGTTTGGGATCTTCATCTCAAGGAAGTCAGTAAGGGCTGCGGTCGCGAGACACAGCGGCGGCAAAAGCAGGACTATCCACGCATACATCACAGGCCCTCCAGGCGAAGCGATTGTGCCGGGAATACGTGAATATTCCGGAAACCCCGGCCTAAACGAAAAAAGGACTGCTTCGCGGGGCGAAGCAGTCCTTTGGTATGCGATGTCCAGATTAGTTGGACGTGTAGTTCAGTTCGCCCGAGATCTGGTCAAACTGGTTGTTCAGGGCGTTGCCCAGGGTCGTCGCGCCGGTGATGAGGGCGACGGAAATCAGGGCGGCGATCAGGCCGTATTCGATGGCGGTTGCGCCGGACTCGTCCTTGACGAAACGTGCGAAAAGCTTGGTCATGTTATTTCTCCTACTCCGCGAGGTTGATCAGCACTGCCGGCAACTGTTTGCCGTTGCTCGGATGTCGCCAACCTAAACGCCGCCGTGTTGCCATCGACTTAAGAAAAACGGTTAGCAGATCGTGAAACGCCGCTAGCGGTCGCCGTGGTAAACGAATGCTGGAGGCGACTGTTAAGATGTCGCGGAATGCCCCGGTTCTCAGCCCTTTTGCCGTTCATCACAAGGTGTCCGTCGCAGCACGAGCCGGCTTGACGGACGGTAGGAAGGGGCAGGTTAACAAGTCCTGCCGCTTTTTCGTATCGGGATGGCACAAGTTGAGGGTTCCAGGCCCGCGCTGGCGGCGAAAAAGAAGGGAGCGGGCGACGGGGCTGCCCACGATGTCGCCGTCATCCAGGGTTTAACGCTTCATTCACCTAAAGCCTGCATCCTCTCGGCACCTCTTCACGCGCGTATTCCAAAGGCACGTCCATGTCCGATCGTCGTTTCGCCGCTGCAGCAGCCATGATCCTGGCCATCGCCATGGTCGCGCCCGCGCCCGCAGCGCATGCGGAGGATGAAGGCATCCTGCGTGTCTATATGAATAGTGCTCGGGTCCTGAAGCTGGATCGCCCCGTGAGCAAGGTTATCGTCGGGAATGCCGAGGTGGCGGATGCCACGGTCGCCGATTCAAAGACGATCGTCTTGACCGGCCGCTCTTACGGAACCACCAACCTCGTTCTGCTCGATGCCGATGGCAATGCGATAGTCGACGAGCGGATCCTCGTGTCCATCGACGAAGCGAGCACCGTCCGCGTGTTCAAGTCGACGGCACGCACCGTCCTTTCCTGCACGCCGAACTGTGAGGAACACGCCCAGACCGGCGCTACTCCGTGACGTTTGCGAGTTTTCGGTTCAACCGGCTCTGCAAAGTGTAAATATTCGGGAAACGGAAAATCAACATTTGGCTCGTAGCTTCTCCTCATCTTTGAGGATGACCAAGGCTATGACCAGCCAGCATATCGATCGACATCAAGGGATTGAGCGCATCCGCAAGCCACGCTTCCGTCTCTGGCGGAAACTGGCGCGGTCGAGAGACGGCGCGGCTGCCATCGAATTCGCCATCCTGGCGGTTCCCTATTTCATCATCATCTTCGCGATCATCGAGACCTTTGTTGCCTTTGCCGCAGAGCAACTGGTGACGAATGCGGTCAACACCCTTGGACGACAGCTTCGGACGGGGCAGATCACCTATCAGATGAGCCGCGTCGACACGGATATGGACATGACAGACTTCCGCAGGGCCTTCTGCGACGAGGTGGACATCATGATCCAATGTTCGGAGAGCGAAATCACCACGCCGAGCAAGCTCTACATAGATGCACGAACCTTCACCAGTTTTGCTGCTATCCCCAAGAGCATTCCGCGCAAATCGACCGCCGCCTTCTCCGATATCGATCCGACCAGCTTCAAGTTCACGCCCGGCGGCCCCTCCACGATCAATATGCTGCGCGCCTATTACCGCTGGCAGGTGATCACGGATCTCGTCCGCCCTTACATCACGACCATTCGCCCCGCCGATGGCTCCATGCCGTCAGACTTCCTGATCGTCGCCACCACCGCCTTCCAGAACGAGAACTATCCATGAGCACCAGAGGCCGAGATATGTCCTTGCTGATACGAAGCGTGGCCTCTCTGCAGCGTGGCGTGGTGGGTGCTCGAAGCACGTTCAAGCGCTTCCTGCATGACCGGCAGGGCGTTGGAGGCGTAGAATTCGCCATCGTCGCTCCCATGCTCATCGTCCTCTATCTCATGGCTTTCGAACTCACCATGGGTCTGAGCGTCGCCAAGAAGACGTCGATGGCGAGCAGCACCGTGGCCGATCTCGTCGCCCGCCAGGAAAAGGTCAACAAGACCTTCCTCGCCACCATGGCGGATGTCTCCGGAGCGGTCTTCGTTCCCTATCCCTCCAACAATCTCGTCATCAAGGTGAGCGCGATCAAGATCGACTCTACCAAGGCCCCCAAGGTGGCCTGGTCCTGGTCGACCACCGGAGTGGCACCCTATGCCGTCGGAACAACGGCTCCCGTGCCCGCCGATATGCTGGTGGCCGACACCTTTCTCATCCGCAGCGAACTCAGCGTCACGCATGAATTGATGATGTACCTGCCCGGCCTGTCCGGCACGCAGGCCAAAAGCCTGACGATCGGCCGCGAGTTCTATTTCCGCCAGCGCCTCGGCACGGAAGTCACCTGCAGCGACTGCTGAGCAGGTTTGCCAAGGCCTTGGACAGGCGCTAAGGATGCTGGCGAAGGCCGGCAAACACAACAAACCAGACCCGGCCGTGAGTTGCACATGGCACGCGCTTTCCTCTTCGTTCTCGATTCCTTCGGTATCGGTGGTGCACCCGATGCACCCGCTTATGGTGACGACGGCTCCGACACCCTCGGCCATATTGCCGAATTCTGCGCGGCCGGCGCCGGTGACCGCAAAGGCCTGCGCCAGGGGCCGCTGGTCCTCCCCAACATGTCGGCGCTTGGACTGCTTGCCGCAGCCAGGCTCTCCACGCGCAGCACGCCGCATGGCATGCCGATCCCCGAGCGGGTCTTCGGCTTGCATGGCGCGGCCAGCGAAGTGTCTAAGGGCAAGGATACTCCGTCCGGCCACTGGGAGATTGCCGGTACCCCCGTGATGTTCGACTGGGGCTATTTCCCCGAAGGCGAGGAAGCCTTTCCGGCCGATCTCGTCGAGGCGATCTGTCGCGAGGCAAACCTCCCCGGCATCCTCGGCAACTGCCATGCCTCGGGCACCGAAGTCATCACCCGCTTCGGCGAGGAGCATGTCCGCACCGGCAAACCGATCTGCTACACCTCGAGCGATTCCGTCTTCCAGATTGCGGCCCACGAAACCCATTTCGGTCTCGAACGCCTGCTCGAACTCTGCCAGATCGTCCGCAAACTGCTCGATCCCTTGAACATCGGCCGCGTCATCGCCCGTCCCTTCATCGGCGAGACGGTCCAGACCTTCGAGCGCACCGGCAATCGCCGCGACTATTCCGTCTTGCCACCCGAACCCACGTTGCTCGACCGCCTGATAGACGCCGGCCGCAAGGTCCATGCCGTCGGCAAGATCGGCGATATCTTCGCCCATCAGGGCGTCTCCCGTGTCATCAAGGCGAATGGCAATATGGCGCTGATGGACGCGACGTTGAAGGTCATGGATGAGGCGGAAGACGGCGATCTTGTCTTCACCAATTTCGTCGATTTCGACATGCTCTTCGGTCACCGCCGGGATGTGCCGGGTTATGCCGCAGCGCTCGAAGCCTTCGATCGCCGCCTGCCGGAAGTCCACCGCAAGCTGAAGCCCGGGGACATGGTTCTCATGACCGCGGACCACGGCTGCGATCCCACCTGGCGCGGCACAGACCACACTCGCGAGCGGGTACCCATCATGTGCTTTGGCCCCGGTGTGCGCTCGCGCAACATCGGTGTCCGCAACACCTATGCCGATATCGGCGAAACGATCGCGGCGCATCTGGGGATCGCCCCCGGTCGCTATGGACGGAGCTTCCTGTGACGAACCGACTGAAGAAGGCCGAACTGCACTGTCATATAGAAGGTGCGGCACCGCCGGCGCTGGCGCTGTCCCAGGCGCAAAAATACGGTGTCGATCCCGCCACCTTCATGCGCGACGGTACCTATGCCTGGACCGATTTCGCCGAGTTCATCAAGGCTTACGACCGGGTCGCCGCACTCTTCCGCACGGAGGAGGACTACGCACTCTTGACCGAGACCTATCTGCGAGAACTCGCCGCCGTCGATACGATCTACAGCGAGATCATCGTCTCACCCGATCATGGCGACCGCATTGGTCTCGGTGCCGACACCTATCTTGCTGGCATCACCGCCGGCATCAAGGCGGCGAAAGCTGCGACTGGCATCGAAGCCCGCATCATCGTCACTGGCGAGCGCCATTTTGGCCCGGAAAGCGTGATCGCCGCCGCCGAATATGCAGCCCGCAGCAACAACCCGCTCATCACCGGTTTCAACATGGCCGGCGAAGAGCGCATGGGCCGCGTGGCGGATTACGCCCGTGCCTTCGACATCGCCCGTGACGCCGGCCTCGGCCTCACCATCCATGCCGGTGAAGTCTGCGGCGCCTTCAGCGTCACCGACGCCCTCGACCTCGTCAAACCCGCCCGCATCGGTCATGGCGTCCGCGCCATCGAGGATCCCGAGCTCGTCCGCCGCCTCGTCGATCTCGGAACCGTGCTCGAAGTCTGCCCGGGTTCCAACATCGCGCTCAAGGTCTTCCCCGATTTCGCCAGCCATCCGCTCAGGAAATTCCACGAGGCCGGCGTTAGGGTCTGCATCAATTCCGATGATCCACCCTTTTTCGGCACGTCACTCGCGCAGGAATACGACTGGGCTTCGAGCGAATTCGGCTTCACCTCTGCAGAGATCGACGGCATGACGCGCATCGCCATCGAGGCCGCCTTCGTCGACGAGGAGACGCGCGCGCGGCTTCTCGCCCGGTTGTGACACCGCAACTGTTGAAGACCGCCCAAAAAGCGGCATCGCTCTTGCGGCCTCTTCAGAGAACGTGAAAATAGAAGCACCTCAGAAAACAAGAAAAGAAGGCTCGACCATGGACGGCGTAACAGTCATCAATCACCCCCTCGTGCAGCACAAGCTGACGATTATGCGCCGCAAGGAAACGTCGACCTCAAGCTTCCGTCGCCTCCTGCGCGAAATCTCGACGCTCCTCTGCTACGAGGTCACCCGCGATCTCGAACTCACCATGGAGACGATCGAGACGCCGCTGACCGAGATGCAGTCGCCGATCCTCGAAGGCAAGAAGCTGGTCTTCGCGTCGATCCTGCGCGCCGGTAAC